>JBFMBP010000058.1 GCA_040755155.1 Candidatus Omnitrophota bacterium
TCGCACGCTGAAACGACGCGGATACCATCCGATCCAAACCCTCGTCGCCGCGCTTCGGGAATATATCCGCACCGGCCATTTACCCCCATTCCCTCCCTTTCTCACTTCTGATGGCTGACCTGTTACATATAAGAAATACAACTACGGTTTGGGGTACTAGTAAAATTAATACTATGACGAATGGAGCGGATGGCATATTAGATCAAGTTAAAGTTGATCTTGATACAAGCCCATCTATAACAACTGATACGCTACTGACGAGTTCTCCTATAATAGTTTTAGGGCCTCAACAAAGTGATTCTTTTACTCATGCTTGGGATACATACAGAACTGCTACAATTGGTCCTGTAAATGCTGTACTTGTAAGTTCGATATGGCTTTATGATTCAGGTTCAGGAACATATCAAAAAAATATTTATGGTCTGTACCTTATAAATTCAATGTATCACTTAATGCTTATTAGGGGTGATGGGAGTTTAGATTTTGGATGGATATTTGCCCATGAGAATGGTCATTTATTGGGTGAACCGGATATTGGTACGTGGTGGAACTTAATGTGTGGAACCTATGATTATGGTGGCAATAATTTAACAAGTACGCAGAAGTCAAATATGTGGAGCAAAGCTCTCCAATTATTCAATTAAAACTGTAAGAGGTGTAATTATGAAAAAAATAGCGAATAATTTAAAAACGAGACTTTACTCATTGTTTTTCACAGTTGGAATCGCATTCTTTTTTTGCATTTCTGCTTCCTTATCAGAGGAGAAAGAATTAGATTTGGACTTTCCGTCTCAACTGACGATCGCGAAGGAAAAAGCGCAATGGCTGGTCGATCATATTTACGATAGTTATTTTTTTAAATATGCGAATGTCGATCAATTTGTTAAGTTGAAGAATTTGCCGCCGGAGTCGGTGCTGATTTTTCTCCAAAAATTTTCTCAAGGCGAGCCCACGTATCTTGATCGACTTATTTCTAATTTCGAAAAGAAAGAAGGAGCTAATATCTGGCTGGAAGTCCTTAAGAAAATTTACGATTTCCAAAAGGGAAAATATGTTAGCTATAGCCCCATTGATGAAAGTGATACGGAAAAGAAAGATTATCCTACATTCTTTCAATTGGATTTTAGAGAAAGAATTATCGATAAAATTTTTAAAGCGGGAATCGATATTCAAAAAGAACTAATTCCATTTATGGATTATTTGCTAAAAAACGACGACTTAATGGGTTATAGCGTATTTGAAGAATTATTGTGGCAATTGGGGAAAAGATTCGATGAGCATAAGGAATATATCGATATTGTTGTAAGCCATCTTGGCCATAAGAATATTGAAGTCGATTATATTGTTTTATTCGCCATGGTTGTATATTATCATGATGATATGAAAAAGTATCGCGTGGCGGTTATCAAGGTTAAAGAAAAAATAAACAATCGCGAATACGAGAAATTAAAAAATACGAATTTTAAGGAAAAAGAAGATTGGTATATTAAAGAAATAAATAGCATGGCCAATAAGATTGTCGATATTATGGATGGCGTAAGGGAAAAGTGGAATCCGGATAAAGAACCTAAATTTAAAGTTTTTAAGTAGCAATGTATAATGGGCTGCGCTGTTCGTCCATCGCTTGTTTTATTTCTTTAAAACCGATAGGCTGCAAAACGCGGCCTATCTTCCTTTTCTGGATTTTATCAATTTCTCAGGAAAGGGCGCATAACATGAAAATTAAAAAATTAATAGTAATTATTGTTATGAGTAGCAGCATGATAGACTATATGAATATGGGATCAGTTTGTTACGCTGTCGCCATAGAAAATAATGAGCATAATCCAGAAATTCAAAATTTTTCTTATAAAGATGAAGAAAAAATTAAACTCGATACCGAAAAGAAGATGAAGTTGGATTTATTGATTGATGATTGGATAGAATGGGTAAAAAAAGAAAGGGATATTACTCAATCCGTTTGGGGGCCTTATGTAAATAGCGATAAATTTCAAAAAATAACGAGATTGAATCCAACTTATGTTCCATTCATCATTGATCGGTTAAATAAGGAAGAAAATCCAGGTTATAAAGAATGCTTTTGGCTTGCTTTACGCAAAATCACAAAATACAGGGATAAAGATAAAGCATTACAAAGTTTAAATAATTGTGGACATACCTATCAATATTTTCTTAAACTTAGGTATGAAGGAAAAATTTACGATTATATAAAAACAAGGTTTAATGAAAATTACGCTTTGATCCCAAAATCCGGAAATTCGGAAATGAAGGAAAAGGCGAAGAAAGAATTGAAAGAGTGCGGTATTTTCGCCTTGCCGTATGCAGTGGAAGCGATGAAAGACAGCGGCGATCAAGAGGGCGAAATGTTGATGGAATACGTGAATTTCTGGACGGACGGCGGCCTTACGGCTTATGCGAAGGAGCAGGAGAAGGCCTTGCCGTCGTTATCAAAGCAGGAAAAAGTGGAGCTGGCAAGGCAGTGGTGGGAAAAGAAAAAGGATTCATGGCTGATCTCGCCGATGAAGGAAAAGCAGCAATAGAATATCTACTCCGTTTTTGAAAGAACCTCGTAGAAATGGGAATTTTCCTAATCGAGTAGGGGGGAGGTTTACACCACGGGTGGCAAGGGCAAGCTTTTATCTGCCCTTAGATTATGGGAGGAAAATTTTTTCCACTGTTGAATAAATACGGCATTATTCAAGGGCAAAAACAACCTTGTCCTGGCGCCCTACGATACGGATTCAGATAAAAAGATATCCTAAACGCAGATTTTGGAAATGCGTTATAATAATTTACCGAAATAATTTCCGAAGGAAACCGTTTTATGAACTTCTTGGAGAAGCAAATACTCGACGATCTCAAATCGTTATTGAGTCAACGGATTCCACTTCATCGCATGATTCTATTCGGCTCTCGCGCGCGCGGCGACGCCGATCCGGATTCCGATATGGACGTGCTTGTCATCGTGGAAGGCCGCTATACGCAACGGATGCGGGAGATCGTCAGCGAATGCGCTTGGGAAGCAGGATTTGGCCGAGGGATCGTGGTTTCTACGGTAGTCTATTCGCGGGAAGATTGGGAAAATGGGCCGGAGAAGCATTCATTGCTGGCCCTCGCAATTGAGAAGGAAGGCGTTCCGATATGAAAGAGGACGATGTTCGGATTCTAGTCCAATACCGCTTGCAACAAGCCGAAAGCTCCCTTGAAGACGCGAAATTTTTATTTGAAGGCCAACGCAATCCTCGCAGCATTGTTAACCGTTCTTATTACGCCATGTTTTACGCCGCGTTGGCTCTCTTGCAGAAAGTGGGAAAAGTTCCTCGTAAACATACCGGCGCAATTAGCTTATTCGATACGGAATTTGTATTAAAAGGAATATTCCCCAAAGAACTATCGAAAAATTTTCACGATCTATTCGATCTGCGCCAAGAATCCGATTACCAAATTACTGAATCGCCAACGCTGGCCATGGCGGAAACTGTCTTAAAAAAAGCAGATATTTTTGTCCACGCCATAAACGATTATCTCCAACCGGGTAAAGCAGGCGTCCCGCCTGCAAGTGAAACCTAAAACAGGCGGGACGCCTGTTTTACCCTTTGGAAAATGCTTATCGCCGTGCGCAAGGTCAAGGTTTTATCTAACCCTGATGATGTGAAGAGAATTTTTTCTACCGTTGAATAAATACGGCTTTATTCAAGGGCAAAAACAACTTTGCCCTGGTACCCTACATTTCTGCCATTTCCAAAGCAATTTTAGGCCGGATTAGAGGATATAGCGCGACAAGTCTGCGTCTTCGACGATATCGCCCAATTTTTCTTTAACGAAATCCCTGTCGATGACGATGGTTTCTCCCGCCCGTTCCGGCGCTTCGTAGGAGATATTTTCCAGAAGCGCTTCCATGATCGTGTGCAGGCGCCGCGCGCCGATGTTTTCCGTTTCGTCGTTGATGCGCGCGGCCATGGCGGCGAGTTCCTCTACGGCGTCGTCCCTGAATTCGATAGTAACGCCCTCTGTAATCAGGAGGGCGGCGTATTGGCGCAGGAGCGAATTTTTCGGCTCTTTGAGGATGCGCTTGAAATCCTCTTCGTCCAGATCGTCCAATTCGACGCGGATGGGGAAGCGGCCTTGCAATTCCGGGATGAGGTCGGAAGGACTCGATCCGTGAAAAGCCCCGGCGGCGATAAAGAGGATGTGGTCGGTTCTCACCATGCCGTACTTCGTGAAGACGGTGGAGCCTTCGACGAGGGGCAGGATGTCCCGTTGCACGCCGGAGCGTGAAACATCGGGTCCGCTGCCGCCTTCGCGTCCGACGATTTTGTCGATTTCGTCCAGAAAGACGATGCCGGATTGCTCTACTTTCTCCACGGCGTCTTGTACGATTTGATCCATATCGACGAGGCGGTCCGCTTCTTCCTGAATCAAAATCGGACGGGCTTCGGAGACTTTCATCTTCTTGCGCTTTTTGCGGGTGGGGAGCATCTTTTCCACCATGTCCTTGAGATCGATGCCGATCTCTTCGAATCCCGCGCCCGGAGGCACGCCGACGACGACATTACTGGCGCGCTCCGTCACTTCAGGTTCGACGAGGCGATCTTCCAATTTGCCCTCGCGAAGCATGGCGCGGAATTTTTCCCGCGTGGCTTCCAGGCGCAGTTCCTGCGTTTTTTCTTCCTCCTGGAAGCGGTTGGGATCGCTGTACGTGCGGGGCATGTGCGCCGGGATGAGAAGATCGAGCAGGCGATTTTCTGCTCCTTTTTCGGCGGCGTTCCGGCATTCCTCGATCTTTTGCGCGCGCTGATGGGTGACGGCGAGTTCCACCAGGTCGCGGACGATCGATTCCACGTCGCGCCCCACATAACCCACTTCGGTGAATTTGGAGGCTTCCACTTTTACGAAGGGGGCGTCGACCAAACGGGCGAGGCGGCGGGCGATTTCCGTTTTGCCGACGCCGGTGGGGCCGATCATGATGATATTCTTGGGATAGACGTCTTCCCGCATATCCGGTTCGAGGGCGCGGCGGCGCAGCCGGTTGCGCAGAGCGATGGCGACCGATTTTTTGGCGTCGTCCTGGCCAACGATGTATTTATCCAACTCTTGGACGATTTGTTTGGGCGTCAATCCCTCCAACGTAGTCTGATTTTTTATGGCGAATTCCGTACTCACGTTTTGTTCGTTCATCCTTTTTCCTTGATTCGTTTACGATTTCTTTTTTTTCTCGTTCCCGTTATCGGTTTCGGGCTTCGGCAACGATTCGAAGACGAGGCGGTCGTTGGTGAAGATGCAGATTTCCGCCGCCAGTTTCATGGATTCTTCGACGATGCGCTTCAGAGGCAGATCGGTGAATTTCAGGAGCGCTTTCGCCGCCGCCTGGGCGTAGGCGCCGCCGGAGCCGATGGCGATCACATTGTCGTCCGGTTCGATGACGTCGCCGGTGCCGGAGATGACCAGCATCTTTTCCGAGTCGCAGACGATGAGCAGCGCTTCCAAATGACGCAGCATTTTATCTGTGCGCCATTCTTTCGCCAACTCCACGGCGGAGCGGGTAAGATTTCCTTTGTATTCGTCCAGTTTGGCTTCGAATTTTTCGAAGAGCGTAAAAGCGTCCGCCGAGGCGCCCGCGAATCCTGCCAGAATTTCATCGTCGTACATCGTCCGCACTTTTTTGGCGGACTGTTTCATAATCGTATCGCCCAGCGTAACCTGGCCGTCGCCGGCGATGACGACTTCCTCTCCCCGGCGAACGGCGAGAATGGTTGTGGATCGGATTGGTTTTATGGATGATTGGGAAAACGGCAAAGTATATCTCCTAAAAAAACGTCGATGGATTTCCAATGAGTTATTGTACCTTCGAAGCGGCGGAAATGTGAGCGGCGGGAACGGCTTCCGCGCGTATCCTCATATTCTCTTTCTCTATGTATACTAAATGTTTGTTTTTGAATTTCAACTTGCCGTTTCGATAGTGGGGAAACCGGCCTTATCGAAATTCGGTAATAAATCGAATGGAAAAAGATGAAATCGAATAGGGAAACGATTTATTTCGTCGATTTTGACCATACCATCTCCTCACGCGACGTGTGGGACGACATCGTAAAATTCTGCGATCCGGCGGCGCGGGAAGACGTGGTCGGACGCTACCTGCTGGGCGAAATTTCCTCGCGGCAGTGCAACTTGCTTCTGGCTTCCATTATCAAACCTCGCGAGGAGGAAATCCGGCAACGGGTCTACGCCATCGGCATCGATCCCACGTTTCACGATTTCGTCCGCTGGGCGGAGGGTCGCGGGTCGGAGATGATTATCGTGTCCGATGGGTACGATTACTACATCGATCTTCTGCTGGAAAAAGAAGGGTTGACGCATCTGACCTATTTCAGCAACCGGATGAAATGGACGGACGACGGCATCAATGTAGAATTCCCCTTGAACGTCAAGGATTGCGAGCGGGACATGGCCCATTGCAAATGCCAACACATCGCGCCTCATGCGGACAAGCGGCGCGTCTATATCGGCGACGGCGTTTCCGATGTATGCGGGGCGTTGAAATGCGAACAAATATACGCTAAGCGAAACCTGCTCGATCACTGCCGCGAACATGGCGTCGCTCATGTTCCCTTTGCGAATTTTCTTGACGTTATCGCAGGCGAAGAGGCGTGGCTGGTCCGCCAAGAGTCTCCGGCGGCGTTGCGGGATTGAACTTCCCTCGGCGATTGGCGTTGGAACGGGTAAAATGAATGAGGAATGATGAATTTACCCAGATTCGAAAAAGTAGGATAGGTCGCGTTTTTTGACCCATCATTATTAACTCATGTTACGCGGAATGGAAGATTAAAGTAATCTCTTACTATCGTCGTTTGAATCACGAAGACACGAAATGAAAAAGAACAACACGAAAAAAAATCCATACGTTCACCCGCCGTTGAAACGACGGGCTATTGTCGTTTGCCCCTTTAAAGGGGCATTTGACAATAGCCCAGCCTTTAAAGGTTGGGATGAGAAACTTCGTGGAATTCAACCCTTTTGGCGATTCGAAAAAGTAATAATCTTTAAAACCCAACGCCATTTCGTACGATTTTTTCAATGGCATGGAAGTACTGGCTGGGTAACATGAGTTATTAATGAAAGGAATCATTGATGGATCAAAAAACGCGATCCATCCTACGATTTTCCTTCGCTACGAGGATATCGGTGGACAAAAATGAGTACGAAACGAATTACCGCTCCCGATTTGCTGCGAATGAAGAATCGCGGAGAGAAAATCTCCATGCTGACCGCTTACGACTATACGTTCGCCACGTTGATGGACCAGGCGGGAATCGATGCGCTTTTAGTCGGCGATTCGCTCGGCATGGTTGTGCAGGGACATGAAGACACGCTGCCTGTAACGATGGACGAGATGATCTATCATACCCGCGCCGTGCGCCGCGCAGTGAAGCGGGCGCTGGTGATCGGCGACATGCCGTTTCTATCTTACCAGATCGACGCGGAAGAAGCGGTGCGCAATGCGGGGCGTCTCTTGAAGGAAGGCGCCGCAGACGCGGTCAAGTTGGAAGGCGGCCTGCAATCCACGCGCGCCATCCGCCGGATGGTGGAGGCGGGGATTCCCGTCATGGGCCATGTGGGCTTGGGGCCGCAGTCTTGCAAGAATCTGGGCGGGCATAAGGTGCAGGGCAAAACCGCCGAAGCCGCCAAGGCCTTACTGCGCGACGCCGAAGCCGTGCAGGAGGCTGGGGCTTTTGCCATCGTGATCGAAGCGGTTCCTTGGGGCGTGGCGAAACGGATTACGCGGCGCATGACGGTTCCCACGATCGGAATCGGCGCCGGGCCGCATTGCGACGGGCAAGTGCTTGTCTACGCCGATATGCTAGGGCTGTTTACGGCGTTTCAACCCCATTTCGTACGGCGATTCGCCCATCTCGGCGACGAATCCGTGCGCGCATTTCAGGAGTTCGGCCAAGCTGTCAAAGACGGATCGTTCCCCACGCTGGACGAAAGCTATTCCATTGACGAGAATGTTCTTGCTTCTCTCGATGAAGAAGAGGTGCGGGAAAAGAATATGCATCTTTCTTGACAATCGCCGCCGAACCACTACCCCAAAAGGAGCAGCGGTTTTATTATGAATGATGAATGATGATTCGTCGGGCGGCGCACTGCTCAACGTTCGAACCATCTTTTAAATTCATGTGATTTTTTACTTTAGGAAAATCGTTGAAAATCGTCAGGACAGCTTTGGAAATGCAAGCGGCGGGGGATCGCAGCCGGAGAGGAGGGAGCCTTGGCTTCGTCCCCACAATGGGATATCTTCACGAAGGCCATTTATCCCTGGTGCGGGCGTCGAAGGCGGAGAACGACCGCACGGCCGTTTCGATTTACGTCAATCCCACTCAATTCGTTCCCGGCGAGGATTTCGAGCAGTATCCCCGCGATGAAGCCCGCGACCTCCATTGGCTGGAAAAAGAGGGCGTAGATTGGGTTTTTCTTCCTTCTCGCGCAGAGATTTATCCCGAAGGTTTTTCTACTTATATCGAACCGCCCCAACCAAGCCGGGGCTGGTGCGGCGAGGCTCGTCCCGGCCATTTCCGAGGCGTCTGTACGGTAGTGGCGATACTCTTTAACATCATACAGCCGGATCGAGCCTATTTCGGGCGGAAAGACGCGCAGCAAGCGGCGGTTATCCGGCGGATGACGCAAGATTTGCGTTATCCCGTCGAAATCTCCGTACAGCCGATCGTGCGGGAAAGCGACGGACTCGCCATGTCTTCCCGCAACGTTTATCTTTCGCTGGAAGAGCGGCGGAAGGCGTTGATCCTGTCGCAAACCCTGGCGCGGGGAATCGAACGCTTCCGCGAAGGCGAATGCGAGGCGTCCGTGATTTTGCAGGAAGGAATCGCCCGCATCGAGTCGGCGGAGGGCGTCCGTTTGGACTACCTCGGCGCCGTAAATCGGAATACATTCGAATCGGTGAAAACCATCGCGTCCGGCGACTTGTATATCGGATCTATATATGTTGGAAAGACGCGATTGATCGACAATATGATTTTCGATGGATGAAAGAACGATTATGCAGCGAAAAATGTTGAAATCCAAGATTCAAGAAGTCCGCGTAACCAGCAAGGAAATCCATTACGCCGGAAGTTTGGGCGTGGATACGAATCTGCTGGAAGCGGCGGATATTGTATGCGGGGAGCAAATTCACGTTTTCAACGTAACGAACGGCGCCCGGCTTATTACTTACGCCATCCCCGCGCCCAAAGGATCGGGAATTATATCCGTCAAAGGGGCGGCGGCGCGGTTGATCGAGAAGGGGGATGTCTTATTGGTGCTTTCCTTCGCCATGATGGACGAAGAGGAACTGGCCGCCTATTCTCACCGAATCGTATTCGTCGACGAAAACAACCATCTCGTCCGCGTGGAGAATCGTACGGCGGACGATTATTTGACGGTTTAATTTTCCGAAAAAGCGATTCGCGATCGGGGGAATAACGGGCTGCGTTTCGATGAAAGCCCATCCTGCGCAATATAAAATCCCCTTATCCTCACCAGGAGGGCGAAAGGATTTATATGCGGCCATCGAAATGGCGATGAGTATAACATAAGAAATTCGTTCGTTGCTTACGATTTGAATTTCAACGGGGAATGGAGAGCGTTATGGCCTGTTTTGAGAGCGCATTTCTTGTCATTGGCTCCGGCGTCGCGGGATTGAAAGCCGCATTGGAAGCGGCGGAGCATGGAACCGTTCATCTCGTTACTAAAAAGCAGGATTTCGAATCCAATACGAATTACGCCCAAGGGGGAATCGCCACGGTTCTCGATCCCAACGATTCCTTCGAAGCGCATATCCGGGATACGTTAACCGCTGGCGCGGGATTGTGCCGCCGCGATTCTGTGGAGTTGATCGTTACTCACGGTCCCAACGCCATCCGGAATCTGATCGAAAATGGCGTCGATTTTACGCGCAAGGACGATGGCAGCCTGGCGCTGGGACGCGAGGGGGGCCATTCTTTCCGCCGCATCGTTCACGCCCAGGACCTGACCGGGCGCGAGGTGGAGAAGTCTCTCTTGAAGCGCGTTTGCGATCATCCCCGCGTCGCCGTCTTCGAACATCATACGGCGATCGACCTGATTTTGGACGAAAATCGCCGTTGCTGGGGCGCCTGGGTGTGGGATAAAGAGAACGGGGAAGCCGATCGGTTTTTTGCGTCTGTAACGATTCTCTGCACCGGCGGCTGCGGCCTGGTCTATAATTATTCCACCAATCCTCCCATCGCTACCGGGGACGGCGTTGCGATGGCCTATCGCACCGGCTGCCGAATCGCCAATATGGAATTCATCCAATTCCATCCTACCGCCTTTTATACGCCGGACAGCGATCGGCCTTTCCTGATTTCCGAAGCGGTGCGGGGCGAGGGCGCCATTCTTCGCGCAAAGGATGGAACGGCTTTTATGGAAGGCTATCATCCATTGAAAGACCTGGCGCCGCGAGACATCGTCGCCCGCGCCATCGACAATGAGATGAAAAACCGGGGGGACGATTTCTGCTACCTGGACGTGCGTCATTTGGGACTCGATTTCTTCCATAAACGGTTTCCGAATATCTCCCGCTATTGCGAAGAACAAGGCTTGAATCTGGATAAAGACATGATTCCCATCGTTCCCGCAGCGCATTATATGTGCGGCGGGGTGATGACGGATTTATGGGGCGCGGCCGACGCGAAGGGATTATTCGCTGCGGGAGAGGTCAGCTGCACCGGCGTGCATGGCGCCAACCGCCTGGCCAGTAACTCCATCCTGGAAGCGCTCGTCTTCAGCCGCAGGCTGCTGGAACGCGCCGTAGAGGATGGGTTGCACAAAGAAACGCCGCCCCAGGTCGATTGGCAATGGTATCGTCCGCCTCATCAGGAAAAATTGGAAGCCGTGCGCCTGGTGAATTGCCGTAAAACGCTGCGGCTGTTAATGTGGGATTACGTGGGCATCGTCCGTTCCGACGCCCGGCTGAGACAGGCGCGAAAAAGGCTGTCGGTTCTAAAAGACGAGATCGATTCCTACTTCAACGCTGGTCACATTACGGAAGAACTTTTGGAATTGCGCAATCTGGCCCAAGTGTCCGAATTGATCGTACTCTGCGCTTTGGAACGGAAGGAAAGCCGGGGATTGCACTACAACACCGATTATCCCGATTTATCCGATCCCCCCAAAGAAACCATCATCTGCAAGAGAGGAGACGGCGGCGTACATATCGAAAGCGTCCCCATTCCCGAGTGAGGGGCGGTGAGGATAGGAATTCATTTCAAATCCGTATGAATTCGCTGATAAGTATATCCCCGCCATGAAGAAGGAAAATAGATCATGACTGCAAATAGAAAAGAAATCGAGAACGAGGCTATGAAGTTGAGTTTAAATGAGCGAGCCGCGCTTGCCGAAAAATTCCTATTGAGCCTCAATGCGCCTTCCGAAATCGAAAATTTGCAATTGTGGGTGAATGAAGCCGAATGTCGGCTGAAGGAATTACGCGATGAGGCTGCGAAAGCTGTTCCCGCCGAGGAAGTATTCCGCCGTGCTATTGCCGCTATATCATGAGAATAATTGCGTTCCACTCTGAGGCGGAGAGAGAAATCGTTGAGGCGGCTCAGTACTACGAAACAAGGTGAATTCAGGGGAAGGATGCGGAGGGGTAAAGAGTTTTCGCTACTGATAGCGAGCGTTAAGATGCAATAAAATATCCCCAATAACGAATTCGAATCGTTGCTATGGGAGGACGGTATGAAGGCGATTGAAATGGAAACCGTTATCGATCTCGATGGCAAGTTGCCTGATGCTTTTCACGAGGCGTTTGGACGAAAAGCCCGGGTCATTGTTCTTTTTCAGGAAGAGAACCAACTTGCTTCTCAAGAAAATGAATCTGTTCGCCTGATGGAACTTGTCGGGAAAATCACCGCATTTCGAGAATTAGAAGATCCATTGTCGTTTCAAAGGAAATTGCAGGACGAATGGACGCGGTGATCGTTTCCATGAATGGCGAACAATTCCTAAAGGAAAATCAAATCGAGCGGATTAAGCCTACGACGATTCCCAATAAGGCCAGATTTTCTCCCTCTTCTTTTGTGAAATGGATGGGTTGATAGGAAGGATTAGCCGGTTCGAGATAGACTTCGTTATTGCGGCGGCGCAATCGCTTCACCGTGGCGTCGTCTTCCAAACGGGCGACGACGATGTCGCCGTCATCGGCGTTTTCCTGAGCGCGGACGACGACGATATCGCCGTCGAAGATTCCCGCGCCGGTCATGCTGTCTCCTCGCACTCGCAGGCCGAAGATGTCCAATTCGTCCTTGCGTCCGCCGAAGAACTGGGGATCGACGGATAACTCGTCTTCCCGCAGATCGGGCGAGGCAAGGCTGAATGGTCCGGCGGGCACTCGGCCTAGGATAGGCATGGAGCATGTACGTTTGGATTCCATCCTGTTTTCCCGAAATCCGATGCGCTTCAAGCCGCGCGACTTGCCCGGCTCGATTTCCACATAGCCCATTTTTTTCAAACGGTGAACGTGATAACGGGCGCCGTTAGTGGAGGCGATGGAAAACTTTTTACAGATTTCGCGCAAGGTGGGCGGGAAGCCGTGTTCCGCATTCATTTCATCGATATAATTCAATATTTCTTGTTGTTTGGCCGTCAGTTTCAACATGGCGCGCCTCCTTTGGCAGAGTGCTCCTATGTTCACTATTATAGATTGTTCATTTGTTCATTGCAAGAGAAATGGCACAATTTTCTTTGTATTTTTGACTGCTTGAGGCTAATGCAAAATGGATAAAGTTTACACTACAATTCTCCCCCCAAGTTTGGGGGGAGTTAGAGGGGGGTTGACTTTATTAGGCTTAAGGCAACCCCCTCCTAACCTCCCCCATGCTTGGGGGAGGAATAATGGAATTTTGCACGAGGCTCTGTTTTTCCAAAATAAGCGCGTTTGTTGTCAAAAATCAGGGCAGGCGAAAGTCGTCGCGCGCCGCTCGGCTCCGTTCACAACGGTAGACCGGTGGAATAGCGGAATTATGATGAATCGGAAAATTGAACGCGAGGAGGATTCGATTCGGAGCGAACCGAAGTCGATCGTTGGATATTCATGAAAGAACGCATCCGGCATATTCTTTTTCATCGGCATTTGGTTTGGGAATTTTTGCGCAGAGACCTTCAAGCTCGATACATCGGCTCGGCGATGGGATTCTTCTGGTCCGTCGTCAATCCACTAATTCTCTTATTGGTGTACACTTTCGTATTTGGATATATTTTCAGAGCGAAATACGAAGTCATGGGATTCGACGCGGGAGGCGCTTCGCCGGCGCTGTATATTTTCTGCGGCCTCTTGCCGTGGTATGCATTGCAGGAATCTCTCATCCGCTCTACGACGTGCATTGTGGACAACGCCCATCTCATCAAGCAGGTGCGGTTTCCGGCGAAGGTTCTTCCCTTCTACCTAACGTTGTCCAGCATCGTGAACCAATTGATCGGCACCGCGATTTTCCTATTGTTCCTGATTCCCCTTTCGCACAAGGCGCCGATTTCGTTGTTGGCGTTGCCGATAGTATTTGGATTGGAGATCGTTTTGTTTTTGGGATTGGGATTGTTGTTCGCCACGCTGAACGTTTACCTGCGGGACATCGGTCCCTTGGTGAGCATCGGGCTGATGATTCTGATGTGGTCGGCGCCGATTTTCTATACCCTCGCGATGGAAACTCTCCAAGATAGTCGAACCCTTCAATTATTCATTCAAGCCAATCCATTGACTTATTTCATTACGATCCATCATAAAATCATGTTGCAAGGCGTTTGGCCTTCGTGGAATCATTGGATGATATTGGGGGGAATCGCGGCGATGGCATTGGCGTTGGGATATTGGCTTTTCACGCGCTGCCATCAAGAATTCGCCGATTTGATTTAAAGTTTTTGGAGCGATTCCGCCACCGCCTGGCTTAACCGCTGGCTTAGCCGCAGGCTGCGTCTTCCCATGCGCAGTAGATAGGGCAGCCAATAAGGTTTGGACAGAAGGGCGCCGCCCGTTTTCAGCAGGGAAGGGAAGCCATCGTCTCCCAAGCAGCGGGAGGGATCGAATGTGATCGTTTCCTCCGCGGAATCGGAGATCGCCCGAATCCAACCGAACGGCTCTCCCCGCGAAACGGCGTGCAAGGCGACGGAGAGCGATTCCATATCCACGGCCTCCGCGCCCGTCCATTCATGCAACTGACGTTTCTCCCGAGGCGTTCTTGCTATGGATTCGCTGCAATATATGAGACGTTTTTCGGGATCGTTGAAGAGAGGAAGCGGGTGCACCGCTTCGCCGTCCAACGAGGATATTCTGGTTCCGGATAGGATATCTCCCGCCCCTAGGCCAGGAATCAGCGCTCCAGCAAAACCCGTGGATATCCAGCCGCTGACGGGATCGGGGGGTAGAGAGTTCAACAATCGGCGCATATGGGCGCCGCCTACGCCGGAAACGGCGATCCTCGCCCGGCCATTCGAGAGAGTGACGGGAGCAGAAATGGGTTTTGCGGCGGAAGGGACGTCCACGCCCCAGCGCTGGCAGAGCCGCTTTACTTCAATGGGAAGGGCGGCGCAGATTATAAATAATTTCGAAGACATGGTTTACAGCTGTATTCGTCATGATGGGAAAGTTCATTGTAAACCGAATCGCCAGCGAGGGAAAGAACGATAAGGCTCCGACTTATCCCGTTCGCCCCGAATCCATCCTAACCGTCGAAGGCAAACGCCTGCTGAGCAACTTCCTGAAAATCCTCGAACGGTGAGTCTGTCTTTGGTCTTCAAGACGCAAAAAAAGCGGATTTAGCATCGCTCAACCCGCCAGGCATATCTCGATTAGATAGTACTACGGTTCTTATATAAATTCATTTTGCATTGCATTTCCCGATTCTTGCGGAAAATAACAAGATATTTGATTATTTGTTGCGCGCTTGGTAAACCCTATTCATAAATTGTATGGCGTCTTGCGATTCTTGATCTTGAAATCTTACATCTTCTTTCAAAAGGGCTAAAACGTTACGTTTCACAAAGGCTATTTATGCAGAGTGAAGAATATTTATTGGAGATGAGGAAAATTGTTTTTCATTATTCGTATAACAAGGATAAAACGGAAGATATCATGCAAATGTTCTTGTGTCAGATGTGCAATATCTTAGACAGAATTTACAGAGAGGAAAAAGGAATAATTAAGCGGACAGAGAAAACAAAGTCGAAAAACGCTTTTCTCGCCTATTCCAAAACTGTACTAATCAATATCATCAAGAAGAAGCTAAAGAAAGACAGAAGAGTTGCTTTAATTCCTATCGATTCGATTTTAGGGAACGATGAGAATATCGTCGCGATGCCCGAAAACAATGGTCAATTATCTTCTTTGGATACTAGTGGTATGACACATAAATATCGCTATACTTTCTTCCACACATAAGGTTTTGGATTTTCATTCAGATACCACTAGTGTCCGGTTGTTTTCAATCGAATGATAGTCTAAGGCGTTAAAAGATAAAGATTTAGGAGCCGTGATGGTTGGGAACGATTTCAAACGGTTTATACTGATTATCCATTCACACTTCGAGAAA
>JBFMBP010000059.1 GCA_040755155.1 Candidatus Omnitrophota bacterium
TGCATGGCGAATTGACGGGTAGTTATACGTAATGCCCTTTTGTTTGATGCACAAGCTTTGGAAAAGATGGGAGGGTGAGCCTCCTGGCGAACTATTGGATCTATACGTCTCGGCGGGAGCCTCGCCCTCCCCGTAATGATGATGGCAAATACTTCGAATCAAATGGTATTATTTGAAAATAGGTTTTTTTATGGGGTTGGCGTAGGGGGACTTATGTAAGGCGATTTTGACTTTCTTGTTGAGATAATAGAGAAGAGAAACCTGCAAAATCAACAATCCCGCCACGCTTAAACCGTATGAGGCGAGCGAATTGAAAAGAGCATGAAGCGCCATGCCTAAGATCAATCCCTTGACGATAATGATGCGGGCGAGCGCGCGATGGCGAAGAAATTTCGCTACCCCCAAAGCGTAGCCCCACATGCACGAATCGATGACGTGTCCCGGTACGGAGAGAATGCCGCGCAAAAAGGCGAGATTCCATAACGCGCTCTGGGGGATAACGCTCGAATCGGGCGGAGGAACGAATTCGGGCGTTTGGTATTCGAACCATAAATACGATACGTTTTCCAGGGACGCGAATCCCAACGCCGCCGCCGCCGCGTAAACGATGCCATCCATCGGTTCGTCGAATTCCCAACTGCGGAAAATCGTCAGATAAACGACCAGGAATTTGCATAATTCCTCGATGACCGGCGCGATGAAGCAAGTGCGGTAAGCGGATGAAATTTCCCGGTGAGGGATGCCCAGCGATAGAACGAAACTAGCGAGCATGGCGGGAATCACCGCCAACATTCCCAAAAAGAATACGCATAAAACCAACTTTTGCGGTTCCGGCTCCCATTTGTCTTTTTTATAAATGTATCCCAGCCAGAATATTCCTGGAGCGAAGGCCAGCAAAGCGATCAGATAATACGGTTCTGCGCCCATGGTCTCGCCGCTCGAACGAATTCGATCGAGAACGGCCGCCTCCCAATATAATCGGCATCAATAAAGATACGTAATCGATTCCGTTTATATTTATACGGCTGTACGGAAATAAAAAAAGGGCGGCGCCAGGCCGCCCTTTTTCTGTTTGTATCTTCACTTAACGGGATCAAGACTGACTCGTTCCACGAACCGCGGATCGAACGTATAGATGTCTTTGTACAGGATTTCAATCTTGTCGGGATCGACGGTTTTCTTCATGGTTTCGTCGAAGGCTTCCGACCGCCGCTTATTCGTCAATACCCGTTCCAAGTGTTTCTGAACGGCGGGATGATCGTACTCTTCCGCTTTAGGCTCCGGCTTCTCCAGGCAGCCGAGGACGTAATATCGGTCGCCTTCCTTGAGAGGCTCCTTGCTGAATTCGCCCGCCGCTAAATTCATAGCGCTGGTAATGAGATACCGGGGAAGCGCTTCGGAATCGCTGGAGATCAAGCCGACTTCTCCGCTTTTGGACGCCGAATCGCTTTCAGACATCTCGCGGGCGACGTCGGCGAATTTCTCGCCCGCTTTCACTCGTTCCAGCGCCTTGTTCGCTTTGTCCATTGCGGCTTCCTGCGCTTTATAAGCGGCGTATTTGTCCTTTTCGTCGTAAGGCGGGATTTTGAAGGACATTTCAGCGATGCGGGATTGGGGACGTTGCAAAAATTCCTTGGGATTCTTTTCCACATAATCCCGCTTCTCTTCTTCCGTAATCGGATGCTCTTCCACCCAACGGTCGGAGAGTTTCTTCCACCAGGCGGAAAAGGTATTCTGATCGCGCATCACGGAAGAGTAGACGATATAACCGGGTATTTTTTCGTATCCCAGGTCTTTGGCGAGTTTTCCGGCGATGTAGCGGAAAATGATTTTATACTTCAGGTCTTCGATGGTTTTTTCTTCGAAGGCTTTTTGATCCATGTCCTCGGGTTTTTGCAAAGGCCGGAGTTGAATTTTATCGTAATCGTCCTTGGTGATTTTTTCTCCATAGACCACGGCGATAACCGTATTGGGATCGGCTTTTTCGTCGAAGATCGCTTCGGGGTGGTATTCCTTTACCGTTTTATCCCAATTCTTATCGACGAGTTCCTTGTTCAAGTCCTCGATTTTGATTTTGCGCAATTTGTTTTCTATGGATATTCTGACTTGTTCGAGAGGCGTGTAGGTTTCCGGCGTCAGAGTCTCCAGTTTTAGAATCTCATAACCGAAGCGGGTTTGGATAATGTCGCTGACATCTCCCGCCTTCATTTTCAATAGTTCTTCTTCCAGCTGGATATTGATGGCCTGATCCGGTTTCTCTTTCCGGGTATAAAGCGGTCCGAGGAGCGTTCCTTTTTTGTCGGAATCGGAAAACTCCTTGGCGACAGCTTCGAAATCGGAGCCGGAATGTATTAGCGCCAAGGCTTTGGCCGCACGATCCTTCGCGATCTTTTGGACGTCTTCCGCCATATCGATGGTTCGGAAAAAGATATGACGGAAACTGAACGTCAGCGGTTTATAATAATCTTTCTTGTTAGCGTCGTACTCTTTTTGCACTTCCTCGTCGTTGGCTTTATAGGGAAGATAAAACTGATGGTAAACATAAAATCGGGTAAGCCAATCGTATTCCATATCCCGGTTTTTGACGACATAAAAAGGATCTTTGTCATAATCCTCTTTAAGAGCCTGGGCGGTAATGAGGCGTTCGAAAATGCAATTCTTCACGATATCTTGTATGGCCTCTTTCCGTTGCGCTTCGTCTTCGTTGCGCAACTGGCTGAGGCGTCCCTGGTTGTAATGAAGAAAATAGCCGATCGTGAGTTCGAGATCGCCGTACTTGATCGCGGGCGCGTCGAAGGGGATTTTCGTGACGTTCGCCACGGTCGGAGCGCTGGGCTGGGCGCCGGCGATAGAGCCGAAAAGCGTAATGGCGATGAGTCCTCCCCAAATGCGGAGAGAATGAGGGCGAATGCGAAACATACTTATTGGACCTCCATTGCGTGAAATAGGTATGAAATATATGGTTCCAAAACGATCTTAATGGCGCTATGGCAACGCGGCCTCAACAAAAGCGGCCTGGCGAAAGCTAGCGCCGCAAGAACGCCGTATTGTACCTTAATCTATAACGGCGCCAACCCATCTTAAAAAATCCTTCGTTGTTCGTTGAGTTTCAAAAAGCGCCAACGCCGGGTGGCAAGGGCAAATTTTTTTTTGCCCTTGAGAATTCCTACTTCGTTTTTTCGCCGACGAAATGATCGGCTTTATTTTTGAATAGCATATTGAAGGTCGTCAGGGTTCCATAAATTTTGGTAATATATTGTTGAAGATTGACCTTATCTTCGTCGTCCAGTTTTTTGTGCGAATTGATATTCTGTTCCAATACCCGCAGTCGGTCGCGAACCATCACGATCTTATGGAAAAACAAATCGATGGGGATTTCTTTGGGAATGGTAGATTCGTCTTTCGGTTGGATATAGATTTTACCCCCGATCCACCGGTCGCCCAGCGGCGTATGGCCGACGGGAAGATCTTCTTGAATGAGTTCTCGCAATATCGCTTTCAATTCGTCGCGAGTGAATTCCATGTTTCCTTCTCCTTAGCTCAATGACATATCATGGCGGTCTTGCATTAGAGGCGGAGACGTTATGCACGGCTCCTTGACAAGAACCAGCCGCATTCGAATGCCTATTATTAACCGTCTTTTCGGAGAGGGTCAATCTGCTCGAAAAGCCGGGACCGTTGCGAAAAGCCAATTTCCGAAAAATAGCGATGCGAATTGGGAGCGATCAAGCGGAAGAATTGTTCCCCGGAGTTTCGATCGGCCCTTCGAGAGGGGGAGAGGAATAGAAAGAATCCATGATCATATTCAGAAAGAGTTGTCTTTGTTTGGCGGCGTTGTAGGTATTGGTTTCGAAATCGATGTCGCCCGCCTTGTCGCAATCGAAGCGGGCATAGAATTGATATTCGTCTTGGTTGAGTTCTTTCAAATTTCCGATCATGCCTTCTCCGACGGGGAGGTTAAGCACCCACCCGCGGTTGGCGGCTTCATTTTCGTTCACTTCGCGTTCGAAAATGCTGAATTTCTTCTGTTTTTCGATTAATTCCGACAAGGATTTATCCAACTGCATAGCTTCGCCGACTTCTATAGCCGTTAGCGTGATATGCGACGGGCCGCTGGTTTCCGTTTTCGTGGGCGGTCCCAGACAACGGGACATAATCTCCAAGTGCATGAGATATTGGGCGGTGGCGTAATTCCGCGCTTTTTCGTTGTCGCCATAAAAAATGACGTTGCGCGGAAAAGAAGTCGCCACTTGAAGCAGGGAGTGAAAATCCGTCCGGATTCGCTTGATGATGCGTTCGCGGAAATGGGGATTCAAGTCGCGGCGGGAAATGAAACTGCGAAGATTTTTATGATCGACGATGCTGAAATCGCCGTTGTTCGAAAATTGCCAGTTATAGAGAACCAATTCTAAATGGGTGATATTGTCGAAGGTAAGAGACAATTCGCGATTGGCGATTTCCTGCTCCATGATCTCGCGGAATTTGCGGGATTCCTTGACGTCGTCCAAATAGTCGTCAAATAATCCTTGAATAACGCTGCCGCGCAAGGCGTTGACCAGAGGTTGCGAAGCGGGAGGAAAGCCGCCGCCGGTAAGTTGTTTTTTGACTTCTTGCGTAAAGATTTGAATCCATTGGTCCCAACCTTCGAATCCGCCCAGAAAAAAAACCTGGGCGCTTTTGGAATCTTCCATGCGGTAGCCCCTGGAGCCAAATCCCAGGATATGGATTCCGGGAGCGCTTAACATTTTCCGTAGTTGCATAGTTCCAAAGCGCAGAAGAACCTTATCTTGTTCCGTTTTCTTTCCCGATTCCGCCAAAAGAACGGCGGCTTTGTCTTCGGGAGTGTTAAAAATTTCCTGGAGGCCTTTTTTTACATAACTGGCGATCCAAGCGGATATGGTTTCCGTCCGTTTGACAATGCTGTCGATTTTATTGATAATGGATTCATTCTTTATGGTTTTGCCTTCCTGCTGATGATTACAAACGGTTTCGAAGTAGGTCAAATCGTCATGGGACAGCCATATCCCGGCTTTCTGGAACGCCATTTTTATGATCCGTTCCGCCCAGACGCGCTCGTCGCTGGTTTTCCGCCATCCCCATTTGTAAAAGGGAGCGTTGCTGGTTCCCGTCATCTTGCGAGCCAGCCCGAGATCGGCCAATAAATCGGTTTTCGTTTTGGCGGCGGATCGAATCCAACGGAGGAGAAATAGCAGGCAGAGCAAGAGAATCAAAATGGGAAGAACAACGAATATCTTCGACATGATATATTGACCTCTGGCCGCCGTCAGCAATAAGCGCGTGGAGCAGTAACATCTATTATAGTGGGACGATTTTGACGCGCTTTCCTTCTATCCGTAATCTATTTTCGGCGAAAAGGCGAATGGCTTCAGGATAGATTTCTCTTTCCGCCGCTTGCACTCTCTCCGCTAAGGAATTAGGGGAGTCATCGTCGCGCACTTCCACAACCTTTTGCAAAATAATCGGCCCGGTATCGTAATTTTCATCGACGAAATGAACCGTCGCTCCCGTAATTTTAACGCCGGATTCGATTACCGCTTCATGAACGTGATGTCCATACATGCCCTTGCCGCAAAAAGAGGGAATCAGGGCGGGATGGACGTTCATAATTCGTCCATACCACTTGGGATCGGGTCGGAAAAGCGACATGAAGCCCGCAAAAAGAATCAAGTCGGGTTGGGCATTCTCCACGGCGAGCGATAGGGCTTGGTTGAATTCCTTCCAGGATGCGAATTGTTTTCGGGAGATGACTTGGGCGGGGATGTTATGTTTTTGCGCCCGTTCGAGGCCATAAGCGTCTTCGCGGCTGGCGATGACGAGAACGATGTCGATGGGCAGTTCTCCTCGTTCGCGCCGGTCGATCAGGTTTTGCAGGGTTGTACCGCTTCCGGACAATAGAACGACGGCGCGCAAAGGCGTCTTTTTCGTATTCACGTTAAGATTCTCCGGCAAGAATTTCTTTATAATAATTATAAGATATTTCCGCGCTTTCTTTGGGGGAATAGGACGATTCATCTAAAACGAATGCGATTCCGCCTTGGTAAGATATCCCTTTCAGCGAATGCATGATTTCTCGGAAATCCAATGTTCCTTCGCCCAATTCGCAAAAGGGAGGCTCGCCCTTCGCTGCTTCTGGCTTGACGTCGCGGAATACAAGATGGCGGACGCAAGCGCCATACGTTTTAAGGATGCGTACGGGATCTTCTCCGGCGCAATGGAGATGCCCTGCATCGGGACAGAGAAAGAAGGCGTTTTCTTGGACGAGATTCATGAGGCGGTCGATTTCTTCCTCGCTCGATAAGCGCGAATCGCATCGCGTAAGAACGCAAAGATTGACATCATAATCCTGGCAGCGCTTGCCGATTTCGTTCAATGCGAAGGCGGCGGTTTGGAAATCTTTGCGCTCCGATTCGGCGATTTCGCGGCTGGAGATATCGAAAACCAGGACATGCGATCCCATTTTCTGCAGGAATTCGGCGCGGCGCAGCGTTTCCCGATGGATTTCTTCCCGTTTCTCTTCAATAACGGCGTCCCCTTGAATCCATAACGCGGAGAGAACCAGCCTCCATTGCGTCAAATGACGCAGCGCTATCTCAGAGCGATCGAAAAAATTCGCGTAAAGGCAAGTCAAGTCTTCGACGCCTTGGTATCCGGCGATGGAAATATCGTCGAGGGCTTTTTCCCATTCATCGCCCCAAGCAGCGGCATGATAGGAAATAGGATGAAAGGACATGCGCGATTCCGGCTCCCACGGTTATATCGTCGATTGGAGATGCATTATTTTAGTAAAGATAAGGAGATGCGGCTAGGCGATGGGAATAGAAACAAAAAAGGTATAGTATATTTCACGTCAATAGGTTTTAGCGAAAAGAGGGAAAGGCGATTGCGTCAATGAACGAAGAAACGCCGATAACGGTAGTCATCGCCGCCTATAATGAAGAAGCGGCCATCGGCCAGGTTGTAGGCGGATTGAAAGCGGCGTTGCGCGATGCCGAGCACGAAATTCTCGTTGTCGACGACGGTTCGTCCGACGCCACGGCGGAAAAGGCCGCCGCCGCCGGAGCGCAGGTCATTCGCCATCGCGTCAACCGGGGCTACGGCGCATCGCTGAAGACGGGAATCCGGAAGGCGAAATACGATCTTATCTTGACGTTCGACGGCGACGGCCAGCACGATCCGAACGACGCGCTGCGCCTGCTGCAAGCGTTGAAGCAAGGATGCGACATCGCCATCGGCGTTCGCGACGGACGTTCGTTTCAATATGCTTCCCGAATGCCGGGAAAGTCCCTTCTACAAGGTTTCGCTGGATTTCTCGCTGGAGTCAAACCCGCCGATGTCAATTCTGGATTGCGCCTTTTCCGCAAAGTGGACGTGATGAATTATTTCCCCTTACTGCCCAATGGATTTTCCTTCTCCACGACGTTAACGCTGGCGATGCTTAAAGACGCCTACGAATTGAGCGAAATCCCCATCCAAACCCATCCCCGCCAAGGAAGGCGAAGCACAGTGAACCTCGGCGACGGCTTGCGGACGGCGATGTTGATCGTCCGCATCGCCGCCTTGTTCAATCCGCTCAAGGTTTTTACACCGATCAGTTTATTATTGTTTCTCTTGGGATTCGCTTACGCCGCTCTGAATATTTTGCTGCGGGAATGGAATGTACCGAGCGGAGCGGAATTGTTGATGATCGCCGGAGTGATTGTCTTCTTCTTCGGCGTGCTGGCGGATCAGCTGGCTTCTCTTCGGCGAATCAACAAGGATGAGTGATGAGTGATGAAAAAAAAGTAGGATGAGTAGCGTTGATTGACCCATCGGTTTTGATAATAAATATTCACCATTCAAAAATAGGAAGGGAACACAATAATGGTTTATTTCATGAAATTATCAATAAAGGCATGGAAGAATTTTCGCCGCGTATTTATCTTTTTGCCGATGATGGCATTGGTTTATCCCGCCTTGGCGGGGACGCCGATCCAGTTGCATCCTGAGAATCCGCATTACTTTCTCTTTCGCGGCGAACCTACGATATTAATCACATCCGGCGAGCATTATGGCGCCGTTCTCAATCTCGATTTCGACGCCATCCCCTATCTCGACGAGTTGAAAGCCAATGGCTTGAATCTTACGCGCACTTTTTCCGGGGCCTATTGCGAGAGATTCGGCGAATTCAATATCGAAAAGAACACGTTGGGACCTGCGCCTTTACGTTTCGTCTGTCCTTGGGCGCGCAGCGCCGAACCGGGATATAAAAACGGCGGCAATAAATTCAATCTGACAAAATGGGACGAAGCTTATTTCCAGCGCTTGAAGCGGTTCGTCGCCGAAGCTGGAAAGCGGGGAATCGTCGTCGAATTGGTTCTGTTTTGTCCCTTTTACAATCCCGAACTATGGACCTTTAGCCCCATGAACGCCATCAACAACATCAACGGCTTCAGCAAGGTCTCCAGCATGGAACCCTACGCCATGAAGGATGCCGATCTGCTCGCCGTCCAGGACGCGATGGTGCGCAAGATCGTTGAAGAATTGAAGATTTTCGAAAATCTTTATTATGAAATATGCAACGAACCCTATTTCGGCGGCGTGACTAAAGAGTTCCAGCGCCATATCGCTGCCACAATCGTAGAGGTGGAGTCCGCTTTTCCTGGCAAACATCTCATCGCCCAAAACATCGCCAACGGCAGCGGCGTCATCGACGATCCCGATCCCAACGTCTCGCTTTTTAACTATCACTACGCCTATCCCCCCGACGCCGTCGGCCAGAATTATCGTTTGAACAAAGCCATCGGCTACGACGAAACCGGCTTCAGCGGCGATAGCGACGTAAAATACCGGGGCGACGCATGGGCTTTTCTCTTGGCGGGCGGCGGCCTATTCGATAACCTCGATTATTCCTTCACGACGGAGTACGAAAACGGAATCGCCAGCCAGAACGCTCCCGGCGGCGGCAGTCCCGCCCTGCGTTTGCAGTTGAAGATATTGAAGGATTTCATGTACAGTTTCGATTTTATCCGCATGAAGCCCGATTCCTCCATTATTGCGGGATTGGAGCCGTCAAAACCAATTCGGGCATGGGCCTTAGCCGAAGAAGGCGAAGCCTGCGCCGTTTATCTGCGCGGCGGCCAACAGGCGGATATCCGCTTGAAGATGGCGCCTGGCGCATATAAAGCGGAATGGGTGAATACGGTAACCGGCAAAGTGGATAAAGCGGAGACAATCAAACATGCCGAAGGCGAAATGAAGTTGTCTTCGCCGGAATATAGCAGCGATATCGCCCTGCGCGTTTTACGGACGAAAAAGTGACGATAAAGAGGAAAAAGCCGTGATCATCGATATCGAAAAGGAAGAAGCCTTTTTTCGCGAGATTACGCAAGCGCCTGGCGCGTCGGGCTTCGAAGAGGAGATTCGCAGCGTCATCCACCGCCATCTCGAAGGACTTGCCGACGAAATAACGACGGATCGTTTGGGTTCGCTTATCGCTATGCGCGAAGGAGAAAACTCCAACGTGCGGTTAATGTTAATCGCTCACATGGACGAAGTCGGTTTTCTCGTGAAGGGCACGGATAAGCGGGGCTATATCCGTTTTCTGCCCATCGGCGGCTGGAATGCGCAGACGGCTCTCGGCCAGCGAGTAACGATCCAAACCAAGCGCGGTCCCGTCTTCGGCGTCATCGGAGCGCCTTCGCCGCATGAATTGAAGGAAGAGCAACTCAAAAAAGCAGTTAAATTGGAAGATTTGTGGATCGATGCGGGCGTGAGTCTTCATTTCAATCCAGTGCAGGAATATGGCATCCGCCCCGGCGATCCTATCGTCCCTTATGGCGAATTGCAGCGCTCCGCCAATCCTAAAGTATGGATGGCGCGCAATTGGGACGACCGCATCGGATGCGCCATTCTACTGAAAATTTTCCAAGCTATGAAAACGCGGAAGCCTCCCTGCACGGTCTATGGCGTTTTTTCCGTGCAGGAGGAACCGGCGCTGCGAGGCGCGGCGACGTCGTCGTGGATAGCCGATCCCGATTTAGCTTTGGCGGTGGACGTGAGCTTCGCCCGAGACGCTCCCGGCGATCCGGAGGAGGATTATGCGCCGATGGGCGGCGGTGCGTGCCTTATCGTCTGCGACAATTGGATGCTGCCCAATCGGAAATTGCGCGATTCCCTGTTGGATTTGTCGGAGCGGGAAAAGATCCCCTGTCATCTTTCCTATTTGAAGAGCGGCTACGATACGGGCCGCGTGCATCTGCACAAACAAGGCGTTCCGTCTTGCGTCCTGGGCGTTCCCAGCCGTTATATCCACGGATTCGCATCCCTGATCCATGAGGACGACGCGAACCATGCGGCCAATCTGGCGCTGCACTGGATCGAAAATGTGGATGCGGATTACGTCAGGAACATGCAAAGTTTTTTATAAAATTTCAGACGCTTTAATAAGGCGGTTTTTATTGTGCTTTCCTCGATTCCTCTTTCCCGGCGCCATTTTCTAAGCGTTTCAAGCGGTGCAGCATTATGGACGGCATGCGGAGGGGATGATTCGTCCTATAGCGGTTCCTTTTTTTCGCCATCGCCGGATCCCAAGATACTGGTTCTTTACGATATGAACGATCCGCCGACGCTCGATCCCGCCCGTTCGTGGGGCGTGTTCGATGGAACGCTGATTGGGCTGGTTTTTTCCAAGTTGGTCTGTTTCGACAGCAAGGCAGCGATTCAACCCGACCTGGCCAGCGATTGGACGATCGATGAGGGGGGAAAGCGGTATACGTTCCGTTTGCATCCGGCGGCGCGATTTTCCAATGGACGGCCCATCATAGCGGATGACGTGAAATACTCCTTCGAGCGCGTGCTGGATCCGCGCATGGCTTCATCCTCGCAGTGGGTATTGGAGCGAATCAAGCGGATGGAAATCGCCGATGATCGGACAATAACTTTGGTGCTGGAAGAACCCTACGCGCCATTTCTTGGCTTATTGGCTATGCCCGCCGCGTCGATCGTTCCTCGCGAAGAGGTGGAGCGATGCGAGCGGGAAGGCGTTCCCTTCGGCGAAAGGCCGCTGGGCGGCGGTCCGTGGATTTTTCAAGAATGGAAGCACGACCGGCATTTATTATTTCATCGTAACGACAATTACTGCGGCGTAAAACCGAATATGGCTAAGTTGAAGATGCGCATCATTGGCAATCCCTTCACCGCCGTGGCCGAATTCGAAATCGGCAACATCGCCGCCATCAATCCTCTCCCGTTGCCTGAAGTTCCGCGCTGGATTCATCATCCGCAATGGAAGCGCTATGTCGAACTTTATCCTCTATTGAATATCGATATGCTGGTCATCAACTGCGAGCGGCCGCCGTTCGACAACGCCGAAACGCGGCGGGCGTTCGCTCATTCCATTGAGACGCCGTTGGTCTTGCAATGCGTCCGCGCGGGGGCGGGAACCATCAGCCGAGGGCCTATTCCGCCAGGATTGCCGGGATATTCGGAGAATTTGCCGCTTATTCCTTACGATCTGGATAAAGCCCAATCGATCATTCAAAAAACAAATTTGCGGGATCGAATTTTGGACATCGTTTTCCCTTATAATGAAGATTACATTCGCTCGACGGGCGAAGTGATTCAGGCATTATGGAAAAAATTGGGAATCCGTGTCCGCCTGCAACAATTGGAATGGGTGACATATCGAAAATATCTGCGCGAGGGAAATTTCGACATGGCGTGGCGCAACTGGTACGCGGATTATCCTGACGGAGACAATTTTCTCTACCCCTTATTCCATTCGTCGCAAGTGGGTTCGGGCAATATGTCCCGCTTCCGCGATGCGGAGGCGGATGCGCTCATCGAGCGTTCGCAGCGGGAACTCGACAGCGAGAAGCGGCGGGCGCTGCTGGAACAAGCCAATGAGCTTCTCTATCGAAAAACACCGGCGATTTTTATGTGGCACCAAGCGAAATACGCCGTCCATCAACCGTGGTTGGAGGGCTATTCCGAACCGTTGATTTTCAACGGAACCCGCTATTTGAAAGAACGCATCGTTGAGACGGCTTTGCCGTAAGTAAAAGCATGACGAAAGAATCAACTTATGGGCGTATATATAATTCGTCGTCTTCTATGGATGCTCCCCGTCTTGTGGGGCGTAGTAACCATCGCTTTTTTCTTGAGCCGATTGGCGCCGGGCGATCCCGCCGACGCAATGGCGGGACAACGCGCCAGCGAGGAGCAGCGCCGCGCCATCAACGAACGCCATGGCTTCGACCGTCCGCTCTATATTCAATACGGCAAATATTTGTTCAATCTTTTACGCGGCGATTTGGGCTTATCTTATGACAGCCAGCGGCCAGTGGCGCAATTAATCTTAGAACGCTTTCCCAATACCGTCATCCTCGCCACTTCCGCCATGATCGCCGCCGTGTTTTTGGGCGTATCGGCGGGCTTATTGTCCGCCCTAATGCCCAATTCCTGGTTCGACCGCATCGCGATGGTTTTGTCGTTATTGGGCATCTCTACGCCCGTGTTTTGGCTGGGGCTGCTGTTGATTTATCTCTTCAGCATCCAACTACGGCTGCTTCCGCCTTCCGGCTTTGAGGGAGGAGACCTTCGCTATTTGATACTCCCCGCCATCGCTTTGGGAACGCAATCCGTCGCGTTCCTGGCGCGCATGACGCGGGCCAGCCTGTTGGAAATCATGAACGAGGAGTATCTGCGCACAGCGCGGGCTAAGGGCGCCAGCCCGTTTCGCGTCGTCTTCAAGCACGCCTTCGCCAACGCCCTCATTCCCATCGTTACGATTATCGGATTGGATTTCGCCAGTTATCTTTCCGGCTCCGTATTGACGGAAAAAGTTTTTTCCTGGCCGGGATTGGGGCGTTTTCTGGTAACGGCGATTGCGCAGCGCGATTATCCATCGATCAACGGCGCCGTGCTCTTTTTTTCCGTGATCTTCATCGCGATCAACCTGATCGTCGATTTACTCTATGCGTACTTGGATCCCCGGATCCGCTATGAAACATGAAAGCGCTGCGCCATCCCTATATTCTTTTCGGCGGAACGATAGCGATTTTGCTGATCGTAATCGCCGTTTTCGCGCCTTATATCACTCCCTGCGCTCCCGACGAGATCGATCTCCACGCGCGTTATCTTAAGCCCTCGTGGGAGCATTGGTTCGGAACGGACGTGATGGGACGCGATATTTATACGCGAGTGGTTTACGGAACGCGGATTTCGCTCGGCGGCGGCGTCGCCTCGCGCACGATGGGTTTGATTATCGGCGTCATCGTCGGTGCGTTGTCGGGCTATTACGGCGGCAAGACGGATATGATTTTACAGCGCATCGTCGATGTAACGATGGCTTTTCCTTTTCTGCTGCTGGTGATAGCCATAGCCATTATTTTTTCCGATTGGAGCCTGGCGGAGGCGAGTAACGGCTTGTTGCCCGTGTTCCTGGCCTTGAGCGCCGTCATGTGGGCGGGGATGGCGCGCTTGATGCGTTCCCAGGTCATGGTGGTTAAAGAACGGGAATACGTCCTCGCCGCCAAAGCCTTCGGCGCATCCGACTTCGCCATCTTATTCCGGCACATCCTCCCTAACGCTTACGCGCCCGCGTTAATCTGGTGGACGATGGGGCTGGCGCAAGCCATCATGGCGGAAGCAGGGCTGTCGTTTCTCGGCCTGGGTGTGCGTCCGCCTACGCCCAGCTGGGGCGGCATGATTAATTATGGAACCCAAGCCATACGCGAAGCGCCGTGGGAATCGTTCTTCCCCGGCGCGGCGCTGGCGTTGACGGTCTTGGCTTTCAACTTGCTGGGAGAGGGATTGCGGGACGTCCTCGACGTTCGCGGCGCGGGCGCGCCTGTGCGTGAGAAATGATTGTGTAAGAATTCAAATTTTGGGATATCCCGTAACGATAGGCATTTTCTGGCTTGCCCAAATATTGCCTTCGCTGACGAGTCCATTGGAACTGTCGTAGATTTGCATGCCGTAGGACATCGTTCCATAGTACGTTTGATCCGGGCCATAGGAGCAGGCTCTCCAGGTTCCGTAATAGTCGAGAAAAACGGGGGGATGAATGCTCTTTGCCACATAGAATTGAACATTATGGTATGTGTAATACTGTTCGCTCTGCTCGATGCGGATGGCGTCTCGTTGATTGACGAAAGGATCGGGCAGCAGGCCAGTTGTTAGGTAGGCGACCGGAGTCGTCAGGTTGAAGCGGATATAGCCGGTAGTAGCGTCTCCCAGGTCCGGATGCGTATGCGGCGGCGGCGCGTTGCGATCGATCGTATACATGGCGACGGCGGTTCCGATCGCCCTCAGGTCGGACTCGGCGCGGGCGATTTTGGCGCGGATTTGCGCGTTTAAAAAATTGGGAACGGCGATGGCGGCCAGCACGCCGATAATGGCTACGACGATAAGCAATTCGATCAGGGTGAATCCCCTATTTCTAAAAAACACATTCGGCTCCAATTGAAAAATATTGAAAATGGTTTTTGAAACGGCTCGATGCGGGAGAAAGAGATGAAAGATCGTTTTTTCTTTTTTTTCAAGGAAGAGATGCGCCGCCCGGCGGAATTGCATCCGATTCGTCTTCGCGCGTCTTGCATTCCTTTCTTTATAATCATACCGTTTATAGGAAATAAAGGATGCTATTATCCCTTAAAAAAAAATAAGCGGGAGGTAATAAAAGCATGAAAAATCAAACGATCAACCGCCGCCACTTTTTAGGAAAATCGGCGGGAATCGGCGCGGGCGTCTTCGCGGCGCCGCAAATTTTCAGCCCGAAAGTTCTTGGCGCCAACGATAAGATTCTTATGGGCATCATCGGCGCGGGCGGACGGGGACGCGGCGTCATGCGCAGCCTGATGGGACAGGGAGCCGAATTCATCGCCGTCAACGACGTTTTCAAACCCAATCTGGAGAGGGGTCTGGAAGCAGCAGGAGCGCAGGCGAAGCCATATGACAATTATCGCATGCTTCTGGAAAACAAGGATATCGATGCCGTCCTCATCGGCAGCCCCGAACATCAGCACGGCGTGCAATTGATTGACTCCGTCCAGGCGGGAAAAGACGCCTACTGCGAAAAACCGATGTCGAACTCCATCGAAGAAGGCAACAAGATGGTCAAAGCCGTTCGCGCCGCGAAACAGATTGTCCAAATCGGAATGCAGCGCCGCAGTTCCCCCGCCGTGCACGAAGCGAAAAAGATCATCGATGACGGCAAGCTGGGCAAAATCCACCTCGCCCGGGCGCAATGGTATTGGCAGCACGACAACAAGCCATTGAACAATTCGCCTCTGGACGGCGAATTGGATTGGAAGCAATTCTGCTACCCCAAAAAAGAAGTGAAATTCGAGCCGATGAAGTACCGCTATTGGCGCTACTTTTGGGTTTTCTCCGGCGGCAACGTTACCGACCAGGGAACCCACCTCATGGACGTCATCCAGTGGTTCACCAATTCCGGAACGCCCAAGGAAGCCGAATGCTTTGGCAAAGTATACGAAACCATCGGTTCGGAAACGCCCGACGTATTTTCCGCCGTCTACGATTACGGCGATTTAATCGCCACTTGGACCCTGGACTATGCCAATCGCTACCAGAATGGCTGGACGATCTTCTTCCAAGGCGATAAGGGAACCATGATTCTGGACGAAGACGGCTACCGCTACTTCGAAGAGCCGTGGGAACCGGGCAAAGCCCCCGCATTGGAATACAAGGGCGGCATCCCAACGGAGCCTCATACGCAAAATTTCCTCGATTGCGTCAAATCCCGCCAGGAACCGAACGCGCCAGTGGAAGTGGGGCACAAAGCCGTCTGCGGACCACATCTCTCCAACGTAGCCTGGCACAAGAAGCGCCGCGCCTACCTCAGCGAAGACGCAACGAAAGTTTGGACTTGATTTTTCGATGCGCGATAGTCAAGAAGGCATGGGGGCGGGGCGACTCGCCCCCGCGTCTTTTCTTTGAATCACGATACCACGAAGAAACTCGAATTCCGCGAAATATTTGAATTACGGATTCTCTTGAATTTCATGGAAAATCGTTTTTATGGCGCGATCCCTTGATCTATTTGTTTTTTTTCGTGTTTTTTCTTTCTCCTTTCGAGTTTTCGTGATTCAATACGATGCGAAAACAAAACCATCTTGTATTTTATCGCGCGTAACATGAATAAAAAAAATCCTGGTCCTTATGGATATCCGGATTCAGACAATTTACGGAATGCAGCATCGTTATAGGCATCATTTCTGAGGCGACAATTATGGATGACAGCCTTTCCCCTATTCACCCCGGCGAAGTATTGTTCGAAGATTTCATGAAGCCGCTCGGATTGAGCCAATATCGCTTGGCGAAGGATATTGGAGTTACTCCCATTCGCATCAGCCGGATTGTTCATGGACAGCGAGCGATTACGGTTGATACCGCCATGCGGCTTGCTCGATATTTTGGCACAAGCGCTGCGGTTTGGATGGGGATGCAAGTCCGTTACGACCTTGAAATGGCCGAAAGCAAATTGCGCGACCGCATCGAGCGGGAAGTGAAAGTTCTTCGTCAACCCGTCGCTGGCGCCTAGGTTAACTGCTGGGTGGCAAGGGCAAAGTTTTTTCTGCCCTTGAATACTTCCGAATATTTTAAAGGGGAGAATAAAATGGTAAAACCAATTCAGAATATTTTCCACCGCTTCTCCAGCGTGATGCGAATAGGCCTTGCGCTGGCCATCCTTAGCAGCGTCTTCGCTTTCTGCGCTTGGAGCGCAGAGAAAATAGAAATCGTCCGCAAGCCGCTCGAACAGATCAAAATCTTATGCCAGGGCAAGGAAGTCGCCGTTTATCATGCGGGGGAGGCGTTGGACAAATCCTTCATTCATCCCCTTTGGACGCCGGATCGTCGTTGCGTCACCTATGACTCCCCGGCGGATCATATCCACCACCGAGCGCTCAGCGTAGGCTGGCCGGACGTATCGGGAATCGATTTCTGGGCGGAATCGAATTCGCCTCCAGGAAAGCGGGGCTTTATCACGCCAACCAGCGTCAAAGTGCAAGAAACGAAGGATGGCGTTCGCTTGGTGGAATCGAATCAGTGGAAAAGCGAAGGCGGCGATTTGTTAGTGGAAGGACGCCACGAATGGAATTTCTTGGCGCCTCGGGGAAATTTGCAGATAGCGGACGTTGATTTGCAGCTGACGGCCGCCGTTTCCGAAGTCGTTTTCGGCTCCGAATACAATAGTGATAAGAAATCGCCGCGCACGTATCATGGATTGACGTTCCGCATCGGGCCTTTCGCCGATTTTCGTTTTTACAATTCCGGAAATGACGAAGGCGATGCGAATTGCATGGGAAAAGCGGCGAAATGGTGCGCCATTTCCGGTTTGCAGAACGGCGGGCCGATAACGGCGGCGATTTTCGATCATCCCGGCAACGATTCCCATCCCACTCAGTTTTTCGCGTTAGGGCAAAATATGCAGTTTCTTTCCAGCTCGCCCAATTACAGCCAGCCGAAAATACTAAAAAAAGGAGAGACCTGGCGTCTGCGATACCGGGTGATCGCGGCGGGACAGCCGGAAAAGGGAAGCGCATGGGATTTAGAGGCTTTATGGCGCGAATACGCTCAAGGCCGTTGAACTCAGGTTTCCAATCCCTCGGCGGGTAGAGAGAAGGCTTCGATTGCTTCTTGCATAGAATCGTATACCGGTACGAGTTCGGATACGCGGGTTAGATTCAAAACGAATCGCACCCGTTCCGTAGGTTTGACCAGACAAATGCGGCCTCCGCTCTTGGTGATATCCTGGATGATGACCAGCAACTGGCCGATGACATGGCTTTGCAGCAGGCGCGTATTCTCCAGATCGACGATGAAATCTTGAACGCCTTCATGCTTGTGATGATTGAATAGGTTTTGCAATTTGGCGACTTCGCCGACAAGGAACGATCCATGGATGGAGATGACGGCGGCGCCGCCTACTTTGCGGCTATAGAGTTCAGCGCTATCGATAATAATCCTCACCTCTTTTCCTGCCGATAATATCGCGGGCTGAATAATTTTATCCCTTAAGAGAATTCGAAAAAAACATTATGATTCGCTGTCAACGATGACTACAAAAATAATTTCGAATTCGAAATGGCCGTCTTTTCGATTTTGGGTTGAGGGATCGCATCTCTCTACAAAATAGTATTTCATTAGAATCTGCTGAAACGGCAAATCGGTTTTGGACGGCTTATTCTAAAGTTATGTCGAATGAATTATGAACAAATTTCGTCGAATTGCAATTGCTTTGTATCTATGTTTGGCGATTCTTTCCAACCATCAGGCTATGGGCCGCGAACGGGCGATTTGGGTTACGCGATGGGATTATAAAAACGCGGATGAGATTGCCGCCGTCATGGAGAATGCCAAGAATCTTGGGGCGAGCGACGTTCTTTTCCAGGTTCGGGGGAACGCCGCCGTTTCCTATCCATCGAAAATCGAGCCTTGGGCTTGGGAATTGACGGGAACCACCCCTGCTAACCTCGGCGTCGATCCGGGATGGGATCCCTTGCAAACGGCGATCGAGGAAGCCCAAAAGAGAAAACTGGGATTGCACGCCTGGATCAACGTTTTCCCCGGCTGGCGTGGGTTGCAATCCGCTCCCGCCGGTTCGAACCATGTCTGGATGAAGCATCGTTCCTGGTTTATGATCGATCAAAGGGGAAAAATGCTGCTGCCGTCGGAAACCTTTTATTCGTTCCTTTCCCCCGGCCAACCGGATGTCCGGGCGCATCTCGCCGCTCTTTGCGGCGAGATGGCGAAATCGTATCCCGGCCTGGCTGGCGTTCATTTGGATTACGTCCGTTATCCCGCGTTGAATGAAGTAGGAAATTTTCGCGATTTTTCTTATGACGACGCCAGCGTAAAAAATTTTACGGCGCAGTACGGAAAGAAGCCTCGCTTCGATTTGCCCGAATGGCAACAGTTCAAACGCGATCAGGTAACCGCTTCCATCCGCGCCATTCGGGAAGCCATTCAACGCTCTTCGCCGACCATGCAACTCTCGGCGACGTTCGCGGCGGAAATCAATAAAGCCACTTCCGAAGTGGGACAAGATCCCAAAACCTGGTTTTCCGAGAATCTTGTCGATTGGGCGGCGCCGATGGCCTATGAAAGGGACGTCCCCTCCTTCCGCAAAACTCTAAAAAGTCTGGAAAACTATTTTACGTCCGAACAAATGCAAAAGTTGACGGTGGGAGTGAATGTGGATTTCAATTCGGTTTATACGATCGGCAAACAGTTGGAATCCGTATTCGCTTCCAACAGCGGCGGTGAAATTTTATTTGCGTATTCTTCTCTATATCCCATCCACCGATCCACGCCCAAAGCGAAAGCAGTTCAATCGCTCTGGCGCGAGGAGCGTCTTAAAGAAGTGATATTGCAAAGCCTGCATCCTACGAAATAAATCGTCGCGATTTAGCGACTCCCTTTCAATTGAGAAATGCGCTGAGCCTCGCGGCGTTTTCGAATTTCCTTGACCGGATTCGATTCCCGCTTACACTTCCTTTCGGTACGCTAAGATTTCGATGGATGGAAAAAGGATGGAGCATGTCAAATCATTTGGATGAAAAATACCAGCGTCTGCAAGCCATTTTTCGCGAAATCGGCAGCGTGGTAATCGGTTATTCCGGCGGCGTCGACAGCGCGTTTTTGGCGAAAGCCGCAACGGATGTTCTCGGCGACCGCGCTCTTTGCGTGGCCGCCGTCAGCGGCAGCTACCCCGAATTCGAACGGCGGGAAGCAGAAAAAAACGCCCGCGAAATGGGTTTGAATTTCGAATGCGTAACCACTTCGGAATTGGACGATCCCAACTACCGCAAGAACGCCGCCGACCGTTGTTATTTCTGCAAGAAGGAATTGGTTTCCCATTTGCAGCGAATCGCGCAGGAGCGGGGCTACCGCGCCATCGCCGTTGGAACCAACTTGGACGATTTGGGCGATTACCGCCCCGGCCAACAGGCGGTCAAGGAAGGGGGCGCGCGCAATCCTCTGGTGGAAGCGGGATTGACCAAGGAAGATATCCGCCTGCTTTCCAAACGTCTGAATATTCCCACTTGGAACAAACCCGCCTTTGCCTGCCTCTCCTCCCGCTTTCCGTACGGCGAGGAAATAACCCCCGAAAAACTGCGCATGGTGGAGCAGGCGGAAGATTATCTGCGTCAATTGGGATTCCAACAGTACCGCGTTCGCCATCATCATAATCTCGCCCGCATCGAAACGCCGCCGGATGCGATGCCGAAAATTCTCGAAAACCGGGAGGAAATTTATCGCCGCTTTCGCGAAATTGGCTATGCTTATATCTCTTTGGACCTCATGGGATACCGCCAGGGAAGCATGAATGAAACGTTGATTCAAATTGGAAAATCCCCTTCCATATCGTAAAAACAGGGCGATTAAGGGATGCCGCTCTTGCGCATGATTTTTCCTTTTGCGCTCAACCTGTTCCGGTTCGCTTGTCCTATTATGCGTGATATTCTTATGTGTGTGCGGATTCTATGCGCCGGATGCCGATGAGGCGCTACTTTGCAGATGGAATGATTTTATGACAAGCGAAAATAAACCATCCCGGCTGGCGCGCTTGATTGCATTGGCCGAAGCCATTCGCTCCCGCGACGGCCTTTCCGCGGCGGAACTGATGGAGCGTTTCTCGATTTCGGAGCAAACGTTTTATCAGGATTTGCAGGATTTATGCGATTCGGGAGTTCCCATTTATTTCTCCGAGCAAGGGTATCGGCTCAATACGCTGGCTTTTCAATCTCCCTTTCATTTAGACCGGAAAGAATCGCTGCTGTTAATGCTGGGGCTGTCGATGTTGGACGAGTCGGGAGCCGCCGATCGCAGCGAATTGAATGCTTTGCGCGCCAAAATCATTCCGCCCGCCGAAAGCCGCGTCGATCGGCTCAGCGATTCGGCGTCCGGAGGCGCGCCGTTGAAGAAAGTCGTCGATCCCCGTCTCATCGCGTTTCTCAACCGCGCAATCCTGGGAAAGCGCCGCGTACGGATAAATTACCGCTCCCGCGAGAGCGATAAACCGTCCTGGCGCGAATTCAGCCCTTACGCCGCGACCCACCGCAACAATTCCTGGTACGCCATTGGATTCTGTCACAGGAGAAACGAAATCCGGACTTTCAAAATCGTACGCATCCTCGATATCATCGAATCGCCGGAACCCTTTCGCGAGGAGGCCGATTTCGACTTGGAGGAATATCTTCTGTACAGTTGGAATATCATGGGCGGAGAGCCGAATATCGTCGTGGCGCGTTTCGATCGCAAAGTGGGGCCGTTAATCTTGGAAAAAGAGATCGCCCACGGACGCATTTGGAAGGAAAAAGGCTTCGTCTATTTGCGGACCGTGGTCTCCGGCCTGGACGAATTCAGCTGGTGGATCATGCAATACGGAGAACATGCGGAAGTACTGCAACCCCGCGAACTACGCCGCTTGCTGGCCAAGCGTTGCGCGAAAATGGCGGCAAAATACAGCGAGACGATCATGAGACGATCGCGGAGAGTGAAATCATGCCGGAATACATCCCTTTGACGTTTGGCCTGGAGGCGCTTTATCCTCCGATGGCATTGGCCCCGGCGCAAGCGCGGGAATTTTACATGAGACTGGCCGATCCCTGCCGGTTCAACGAGTTTCGATTGCTGGGCGAAGGACAGGGCGCGCGTCTCGCCGAAGGCGGCAACCGCAGTCTGGTTATCGCTCCCGACCGGATGACGTATCAAGACGATTTCACGCAGGCGATGTTTACCACGTTTATCGAGGATGTGGATCGCATTGTGAAAACGTTGCGGGATGTTTTCCATATCCCCATCCTCATTCACAGCAAAATCCTCATCCGTCTGCTTATGCCCTATCAAAGCGAAGATAATACGGTGGAATTTTTTCAAAAAACGGTGATGAGTTCCGCCGCTCCCCTGTTCGGGAAATTCGAACGGCCTTTATCTGGAGTGGGATTGAAAATGGTTTTCCCGCCGACGCCGGATCATCATTCCAACTTCAATCTCCGCATCGAGCCGTATTTCCGGGATTTGAAGATGTTTTTCCTGGAAAACAGCGCCCAATTTTTCGATCCCATTATCAGTTTTTCCGATTTGACGAAAAACATGGAAAATTCCTATGAATTTCTCAAAGAAAAAGCGGGGCCGTTCGTTCTGGCGCTGACCCCGCCCTCGTGATCTATTAATGATGAATGAGGAGTGATGAATGAGGAGAAATAAGGGATGTTTCAAGGGCAGAAACAACCTTGCCCCTGTCTCCAAGTCTCCCTGTCGCTTTTGTTGTGCTGCGCTCCGCTTTGAGCCTGCCTTGCTCTGAATACGAATTAATTGACGTTAACGCCAAACCGTTCTTGCAAGGCGGCCAGTCGCTTGGTCACTTTAGCGATGTAGCGCTTCCCGGCGGGGGGAACGCCTGTTTTCTCCACGCGGCCGGGTCCGACGTTATAGGCCGCCAGGGCGGTGTCCCTATCGTTGAACATCGACAAGAGAAATCGCAAATATTGGGTTCCACCGCGGATGTTTTCTTCGGGATCGAAGGGATCGTCGACGTTGAGGTCATCGGCGGTAGGCGGCATCAATTGCATCAGGCCTTGCGCGCCCTTTGAGGAGACAATATCCCGCTGCCAGGCGGATTCAACGTCGATCAGCGCCCATACCAGCAAGGGATTGATTTCGTTGTCTCGGGAATATTGATCGACGAAACGCAGCCATTCCAGCGGCGGCAACGGCTCGCCGTTCTTTTCCGCCGTTTCCACCGCCGTCAGGAAATTAGACGAATCCGCGGGCTTCCTCCCCGTCTTTTTACCTCGCAACGCCACCTTTGCTTCTAAAAATTCCCGTCCGTGAAGCAAGCTGTCTCTTTTCATGGCGATAATCTTATCGCGGACTTCCTTCCATTCTTCGGGGGCGATTCCGTATTGTTCCGCTAACGTCAATTGTCGTTCTGCGCCCTGAAAATCGAGATGATCCAAGCGTTCTTTCGCGATGATGAGATGCAAACGGCCACGGTAGCTGCCCCAATACTCGTCTTCTTCGCTTTGGCGATGGCGGCGTTGCAGTTCTTCAATGCCCGCCTGGAGTCCTTTCCGTTCGATAAGCCGTTCGATTTGAATGCGCTCCAAATCGTTCTCTTTTTGCTGGTCTTCGGCTTGCAGAGTTTGCATCCGCTGCCAGGCGGCTTGGATTTCCGTCTTCCAGGCGGAATACGCATCCGCTTTTTTCAGAAACCGGGCGGCGCGGTCGTAATTTTTTTTATCCAGCAGCTGATTCGCCATGAACAAAGCGCTTTCGCCGGGAGCGGCGCGTTCCATTCGAGTCAGCGAGTCTAATGGAAGAACGACGGCGCCTCCGATGGTTTCGACGGTTAGATGGGTTTCCGACTCCACAGTAACGCATCCTTCCAGTTGCGAATCGTTTTTCAGAAATACAATATCGAATTTTGCCGCTTTCCTGCCCAGCACGCTGAAAGAGGCGCTGAGGAGAAGGCAAAAGCATGTTACGAATAGAAGAGGTTTGCGATTCATCGACGGTATGATTTTTTCAATCTCATCTGAAGATATTCCCGGAGATAAATCTCCAAGGGTTGATCCGTACGGACCAAATTATAATCGATACCTAATTCGAGGAATCCATTGCGGTAGGTTTCAAGAAAACGCTGCACCCGCTCGCAGTAGTTCCTTTTCAAGCGTTTGGGGTTGGTTTGCAGGGGCGTTTCCGGCGATTCCAAGGGAAGAAACTCGACCGTTCCGTGGTAGGGCAGATCGATCTCTTCCGGCGTCAGGATATGGAATACGATGGCTTCTTGTTGCCGTTTGCGCAAAATCGCCAGGCTGCTAACGACTTGTTCGGGATTTTCGATTAAATCGGAAATCAAAATCACCATGCCCCGTTTTTTAAGTTGTTCGCCCATCGCGGAAAGAACGGAAGCGGTGGCCGAAGCGGAATCCGTCATCGGCGTAGCGGCCAGGATTTCCAAGATGGAACTCCATTGATCCTGCCGATGGCGGGGAGGAACAAAAGCCCGCGTCCGGTCGTCGAAAACCGCCATTCCCACGCTGTCGCCTTGGGCGAGCATGAGATAGGATAGCGCCGCCGCCAGTTGCTGGGCGCAGCGTTCTTTCGTGATGGTCGATTCTCCGAACCGCATCGATCCGCTCAGATCGGTCAGGATCAGGGCGCGAAGATTGGTATCTTCTTCAAAGAGTTTAACATGAAAACGGTCTGTTTTGGCGTAGGCGCGCCAGTCGATATGGCGCAATTCGTCGCCGGGATTGTAGGGCCGATGTTCGCTGAATTCCACATTTCGCCCCATAAAGTGGGTATGATGAAGGCCAGAAACCGCGCCCTCCACCGCCTGGCGGGCGATCAATTTCAAGTGGGCGATGGATGATACGACCGCCGGATCGATGAGGTTTATGGACATAATTTCGTTTATCTTGATAGTTAAACGTTTAGCGATACTAGGATTTTATCTCAATCCTCCCTCTTCGTCAGGCGCCGCCGTCTGTAGGAGAATTGGCTTAACCGTTTGCCGGCGGACGAAGGAGAGTGGAGCGCAATATTTTTACTTCAGAGAGTATCTCGCGCAACGCCTCGGCATCCTGCGGCGTGAAGCCTCTCCCAGCCGCAGAGACGGGCGCTTGTCGATCGTCCGGTTCGCCCAAGCCGGTGGAATGAGGTAATTTCTTTAAATAACTCAAGATCAAATCGCGTATCGATTCCGCGTTTTCCAATCCGCTCAACGACGCCCTATGATAATTCGTCGTTTGTCCGCCATTCGGCGCGGCGACAGAGCCGCCGCCCGCCGTTTCGACGACGACGCGCGAAATCCCCAACACTCGTTCCAATGGCCCTTGCTGGACTTGAATATTCTGAATGTTCGCGAAGGTTAAGGTCTGCTCCATAATGTTCCAAACGCCGGTGCGGATGCGCAAGCTGCGGTCGGAAACGATGTAATAACGCATGTCGTATTCCAGGCGGATGAGAAAATATCCTCCCACTCCGATCGCGCTCCATAGAATAACAAGAATCAAGCACAGCAGGATTCCCAAAGAGGCCTCTTTCATCAGGAAAGCGATTCCGGCGAAGCCGAAGAAGACGGATAACAAAAACATCCCTACCAGCAATATCAAATATTGATACGTGAGATATTGCGGGGAAGCGCGGAAGACGGCGATGCTGGCGTGCGTTCCCGCGGGAGGATCGGGCGGACCTTTTGGAGCGCGGAACAAATCCAATAACAGGTCCTTCATCGACTCATACATCGGCGTCTCTCTTTTCGCCCAGTTCCCGGCGCAAGGCGCGCAACTCGTCGCGGATTTCCAGCAGCAGCGGCAATGCTTCGGATGGCGGCGCGGCGGATTTTTCCTCGCCTTGCGCTTCGCCGCGCGCGCCTCTCATGCGGGTGTAAAGGAAATTGCGTATCTCGTCGAATTCCTCCATACCCACGATGGAGAGTTCCGCCGCAGCGCTGCCCGACGCCGTTTGGATGTCCACCGTCCCAAGTCCCAGCCACCGTTCGATCAGGCCGCGGGTAACGTGGATGTCCTGGATGCGGGCATAGGTGAGAAAAACCTGGCGACGGAAAAAGACGCCCCAGGAAGCGCCCACGCCTTCCTTGTCGAAGTGATAGCGCAGGGAGATGTATTTACATACTAAAGGAGCTAAGACGACGGGAAAAGCAATCAACGCGCCCAGGCTGCGGAATAAATAAAGCCAAAACAATCGGGAGCATGGACGGTTGATCCGATATATTTTTTCATCCGTTTCGGGAATGGCAGGCGTCATTTTCCGGCTCTCTTTTTGGGTAGTAGCAATAATAAAAGGATGAATTCTTCTCCAACAGTTTAATCGAAAATACGAATGGGTAGAAGAAAACCATTCATAGAACCGCTTTCATGTGAATATCCAGCACGTCGGTGGAATGGGTAGGCCGTCCGGACGAAATGACGTCGATACCTGTGCGCGCATATTCGATAATCTTATCCCCGCTGATGTTGCCGGACGACTCGAAGAGCGTCCAATCGTAGGTTCCCTCCTTTTTGCATTGCTCCAACGCGGCGGTTATTTCCTGGGGCGTAAAATTGTCCAGCATGATCGCGCAAGGGTAATACTGGCCGTTCTGATAATCCTTCAAAACGCGGGAGACCAGCAAGGCTTCTTGCGGAGTCTGCACCTCGACGATCAAACCTTTCGATTGTTGTTTTTGCTCCCAACAACGATGAAGGCTTTCCATAATCCAACCGATGCGCTTCTCTTCGGCGTTATGAGCCGGACCGCCTTTTTCCGCGTAATTCCAAAAATCGATGCAGGTGTCCTTAATCATCATCGTATCGTATAGTCCGCGCCGGTGGCTCAGTCCGCCGCCCACGATGAAGGCTTTTTTATCCATTCTCCCCCATTGCAGTTTGCGCGTGGCGGCCAGACGGCTGTGGGAGCCGCAACTCGCGATTTTTTGCTGCTGTTGGTATACCTCCGTGGCGATGCCGCTCATGCGCTGCAGGATATTGAGAATCGTGCGTTCCACTTCCAGAATCGTGATGATGGTTCCTTCCAGATAGAAAATCGGGTCTTCGTTTTCGTCCAACAGGTCACCGTCCCGTAGAGGACGACTGTTCTTTTCCGCGATGCGATAGGCGAGATGGGAATGGTAATTGTCAAGCAGCAGGCATGTCTCTTCCAAACCCGCCAAGACGCCCTTTTGCTTGCAGCTGACCATCGCCTTGCCCTTGTCGCCGCGTTGGAAGATGGCGATGGCGGTGATGCAGCCGGTTTCGCTCAAATCTTCGCCCAGCATCCCGTTCATAAACGCAAGAACGGAGGTTTTATAAAGAGGACTCTCCAGCGTATAACTGTCTTTGTAATGATACAAATTTTGTATCATTTCCGCGCGGTCGAGCATATTCGGAGCTCCCTAGCTTCCGCCAATGGGGATGAGAATGACTCTCTTGAGGTCACAATTTGCGACCTCAAGTTGTCGAATTCTTTATTAGATAATTGAAACATAAAATCTATTGGAAAACGGTCTTTCTTTCGTTTTACGGCTTGAATCAAGACTTTGGTTTCAACTTCGTAAAGTCGAGCAATATCAACGTCTAACATAACCTTTTGGCCGCGAATTAAATATATCGAATTTTCAATTTGAACGAGTTCGCCGCTCATAATATTCAGCCGCCATAGGATTATGTTTTAAATCCACTTCCCAACTTGAAGTCACAATTTGTGACCTCAAGATTGATTGAGATCAGATTACCCGCATGTGAGGATAACGTTAAGCCCCTCTGTTTTCTTTTTGAGGTCGCAATTTGCGGCCTCAAAAAATCCTGCCTCTATGGCGCGAATGGGATCATACTATCGATTGGGAATAAACGGCTATTCCTCTGTTCTCGTTTATGGTTGTACAATAAAGTAGATAGACTTCATGCAAAACATGGAGGCGTCTTAATCGTTATCTTTGAAATAAGATTGTGCGAAAAGCGAAATGACGATGCGGCGATTTCTATATAAATCAATCCTATTGCTCGCGGCGGCCGCCGTTGGCGGTTTCTCTATAGCTAATGCGCAAGAAACCGTCCCGGAGGCGCCGGTCAAGCCGGTGGTTTACGTCATCCCCTTCCAGGGAGAAGTGGAAGCCGGATTGTATCGCGTTTTGCAGCGCGGCTTCCTAGAGGCGGAGGAGCATTTCGCGACCTATATCCTTTTGGAAATGGACACGCCGGGAGGCCGCGTCGACGCCGCTTTGGAAATCATCGACTTGATACTCGAATCGAAGATTCCCGTCGCCATTTTGGTAACGGGAAACGCCACCTCGGCGGGCGCCATTGTCAGCCTGGCCGCCAACCAGGTATTCATGAAGCAGACGACGACTATCGGTACGGCGGCGCCCGTGATGCTCGGCGGCGGCGATCAGGGCGAAGCGATGGAGGCGAAGATCCTCTCCTACGTCCTGGCCCAAGTGCGCAAAATCTGCGAAAAAAGAGGCTACAGCAAATTCAAAACCAAACTCGCCCAAGCGATGGTGGACAAGGATATCGAGATCAAAGATCCCGATATCCCCGGCGAATTCATTACGGAAAAAGGGAAATTGTTAACCTTTACCGCGACGGAAGCCAAGCGCTACGGCTTCATAACCGAACTTGTTCGCGACCGGGAGGAAGCGCTGCAATATCTCCAAATCAAAGACTCGCAGCAAATATTATTTCATGATTACTTTCTGGAAAGAACCGCTCGTTTCTTCGCCAGCACCACTGTTTCCAGCCTTTTGTTGACCATCGCCTTTATCGCGCTGTTCATCGAATTCCAACAGCCGGGCATTGGCCTGCCGGGAGCGGTGGCGCTGCTCGCTTTTCTGATTTTCTTTTGGGGACACTCCATCGCGGGACTGGCGGGGTGGGAAGGTCCCATTCTCATGATGATAGGCATTTTGCTTCTGACGGCGGAATTGCTTCTCATTCCCGGCTTCGGCTTTACCGGCATCGCGGGCATTCTATGCATTATCGCCTCCGTCGTCGTTACTCTATTGCAGCGGGCGCCTACTAGTCCCCACTTTTACGAAACGTTTACCTGGACGGACCTCTATTCCGCACTGATAGTTACGCTTGTTTCCATGTTGTGCGGTCTGGCGGGAGCATTGGCCATTCCCATTCTCTTTCCTTTTATGGTAAGGTCTCCCGTAGGCAGCTGGTTGGTGCTGCATGAGCGCGAAGACCGATCCCGCGGCTATCACGCCGCCGCCGAACGCCAGGAGGAATTCATGGGCAAGAGGGGCGTCGCCAAAACGACGCTGCGCCCCGCCGGCATCGCCGAAATCGATGGGAAGCGGGTGGACGTCGTCAGCCAGGGAGGTTTTGTTCCTCCGAATTCCGCAGTGGAAGTGGTCAAAGTCGAAGGCCGAAGAGTCGTCGTGAAAAGCGTTTAAATTCGCGCTTATCGCCGTTTCGCGAATGGAGAGTTCTGGTAATGTGGATATATATCGCCTTGCTGATTCTGATCGGCTTTTTTTTGCTTTTTGCGGAATTATTCGTTCCCGGCGGCATTTTGGGAGTTATCGGCGTCGGCGCGATGGGTGCAGCGGTCTGGCTGTGCTTTACCCATTACGGACCGCAGGAAGGATTTTTCGTTTTGCTTTTCTGCGTCGTCGGCGTCGTGGTATTCGCCATCGTTGCGTTTAAATTAATTCCTCATACCTTTGTGGGACGCTGGTTGATTTTAGATAAAAAAATTTGCCGGGAAGACGGCGTCGGCCCCAGCAATCTCGATAAAGAAAATCTTGTCGGGAAGGAAGGCGTCGCCGAAAGCGGATTGCGTCCATCGGGCATCGCCGTCATCGGCGGCAACCGGTACGATGTGGTTACGGAAGGAGAATACATTCTTCCCCGCTGCCGCATCCGCGTACTGCGGGTGGACAGCAACCGTATCGTTGTAGGCCAGGCCTGATGCGATTCGGCTAGGAATTTTCTTATATTTTTGTGATAATAGACAAAAAATGATCTTAATGCGAAAAGAAAAAGCCGGACGCCGTCAAACGGCGCCAAGGAGATGAATCATGCAGCCCTTTATCGTCGCAGGAGTAATATTCTTCTTTATTCTCTTTATCGTTTTCCTTTATTTCATTCCGATCCGTCTATGGGTCGCCGCCTTGACCGCCAAGGTTGACGTTTCGTTGACTTCTCTCATTGGCATGAGGCTGCGCCGCGTGCCGCCCAGCGTCATCATCAATCCCTTAATCAACGCCACCAAGGCGGGTTTGACCGTTACGTGCGATCAATTGGAGGCCCATTACCTTTCGGGCGGTCACGTCTATCAGGTTACTCAAGCGTTGATTTCCGCCGATAAAGCGAATATCCCCCTCTCCTTCGAACGGGCGGCCGCCATCGATTTGGCGGGGCGCGACGTTTTCGAAGCCGTGCAGATGTCCGTGCGGCCCAAGGTTATCGACGCTCCCGATCCGACGAAAGGTTCCGATAAAGTGGCGGCAGTGGCGATGGACGGAATTCAACTATGGGCCAAAGCCAGGGTTACGGTAAAGGCCAATCTCGACCGCCTTGTCGGCGGCGCGACGGAAGAGACCATCATCGCCCGCGTCGGCGAAGGCATCGTCACCACCATCGGCTCCGCGACTTCGCACAAGCAGGTTTTGGAAAATCCCGATTTGATCTCCAAGAAAGTGCTGGAAAAAGGACTCGATTCCGGAACCGGCTTCGAAATCCTCTCCATCGATGTCGCGGATGTAGACGTGGGCAATAACATCGGCGCTAAACTCCAAATCGACCAGGCTAACGCCGACAAGCAGATCGCCCAGGCGAAAGCGGAAGAGCGCAAAGCGATGGCTCTCGCCACGGAACAGGAAATGAAGTCCCGCACCCAGGAGATGCGCGCCCGCGTGGTCGAAGCGGAAGCCCAGGTGCCTCTGGCGATCTCCGAAGCGCTGCGGTCGGGGCGATTGGGCGTTTTGGATTATTATCACTTGAAGAACATCATGGCGGATACGCATATGCGCGAAACCATCGCCCAGCCGCCGGATGCTTCTCTTCCCCCTCCAACTGCATAATATTTCAAAATTTATTCAAACTCAACGCAATGGGGCCGAACGGCCCCATTGCGCTTTACGGGGATAGCGTAAAAATGGCATGATGGCGCCGCTGGCGTTTCTCTAAATCGTGTTAATATCAAGCAAAGGACGAGTGGCAAAGGCTAGGCGAAGCCTGCCTTTGATTTTCTACGCGAAATGCGTTGTCGCGCTGGATAGGCTCTAAGCGAAGCGCAACCCACTATTTTTCAAGTTTGAAAATAGAGACGCCCAAAAAGACCATGAAAAAAGATCTGCTGGCTCTCGCCATCGTGGCGGCGATAATAGGCCTTTTTTGCCAGGATATTTTGCTGGATCAAAAGTCTCCCAGCCGGGGCGATATTCCTCTGCAATTTTATCCTTGGAAAGCCTATACGCGCTCCATGCTGGCGGCGGGGCAGATTCCTTATTGGAATCCCTATACTTTCGGGGGAGCGCCGTTTTTGGCGAATATGCAATCCGCCGTCTTTTATCCTCTCGATTTAATCCTCTTCCTTTTTCCCATGGAATGGTTTTTCGGCTTGTCGCTGATTTTGCATTTGCTGCTGGCGGGCGCTGGGGCTTATCTCTTGGCGCGGCGTTGCGGCGCCAGTTCCTTTCCGTCCGTTTTTGCGGGAATCGCTTACGGCCTCAACGGTTTTACGATGATTCACATCCCGGCAGGCAATCATCTGACTTACGCCGGGGCCGCCTGGGTTCCTTGGATGTTTCTGGCGATCGTCGGATTCGCAACCAGCAGTAGCCGCCGTCTGCCGTGGGCGTTAGCGGCGTCGTTGATAACCTGCCTGCATTTTCTCTGCGGCCATCCCCAGATGACGTTTTATTCCTTATTTTTTAGCACGCTTCTTTGTTTCGCCGCCGTTATGGGAATGCCGGATCGGGATTATCGCGCCCGCTTTTTCTCGGCGCTTTTGCGCACCGCCGTCCTAAGCTGTTTTCTCGTTCTAGGAATAGCGATGGCGGGGATGCAACTTGTTCCCACGCTGGAGTATTTGGAACAAGCCAACCGCGCCGCTTCGTTGGATATCGACATGGCGACGGAATTTTCCTTTGCGCCGCATCGGCTGATTACGCTCTTTTTTCCGGAATATTACGGAACGCACATCGCGGCTAACCATTACGATTATTTCTATTTCTGGTCCTGCGCTTATGCAGGAATCGTTACGCCGATTCTTGCCGCCGCCGTTTTCTTTTTAGAGAAAAAATCCGCCGCCGCCGTTCCTCTAGCAGCCATTGGATTGCTGGGTTTGTTTCTCGCTTGCGGGCGCGGCAATCCTATCTATACGATGTTGATGCATCTGCCGGGCTTCGGCCAGTTCCGCGCTCCGGCGAAATTTCTGCCCTATTATCTCGTTCCCGTTTGCGTACTGGCGGCGTTGGGTTTGGAACGGGCGGGCGCCATCGCTTACGAACGGCGCAAGCAAGGCGCCGATCAGGCGGAACTGATTAAGCGCTGCTTGCCGATGTTCCTTCTGCTCGCTCTGATTTTCGTCTATGGAACTCCCCGCATCGCCAACCTCACTCATGCGCTTCGGCTGGTTCGCGATGAGGGGCAGGTCAATGCGATCCGCACGCTCGCCTTTACGAACGGCAGTTTGATCGCGCTCGCCTCCCTGGCGCTTTTCTTGTTCGCCCGCAAGATTCCCCGTTATCCCCGCCTGGCCATTTCGCTTTCCCTGACGCTGCTTCTGTGCCTTGATTTATTTACTTACGGAAAAGGCTATCTGGACGCCTCGCTGCAAAGACTGAAGGTTATCCAAATGCAAACGGCCTTGCCGCAAGAACTCGGCCCCCTCACGCTGGCGATTCCTTCCCGCTTTCCCGACCGCGCCGCCGCCTTAATGGAACTGGATTACCCTAATCTCTTCGTCTTATGGAGAACGTTGAATATTGCCGGATACGATCCTATGAGCCTAAAATCCTACAATCGGCTGATCGGGAAAATGGAAGGTTGGCAAGAGGGAATTTTTCACGACAATATTCAATTGACGCAATTCGATCATCACGTTCTGGATCTGCTTAATGTTCGTTACGTCTTGACGCTGCGTACGATCGAAGATTCCAACTTAAAACTAGCCAATGCTGGCGGCGAGTTTCGCGTTTACGAGAGGCTCAATCCCAACCGCTGCTGGGCGTCATCGGCGCAAAAGAAATCCGAAACGCTAACGGGCGACGAAACATGGCAGCCTGCCGATGCGGAAATCGAAGCGATGCGCTACGAACCGAATCGTATTGCATTTCAATACGCCGCCAGCGAACCGCAATGGCTGCGTCTCGCCGAATGGGATTATCCCGGCTGGAAGGCGGAAGCAACGCTGGAAA
>JBFMBP010000060.1 GCA_040755155.1 Candidatus Omnitrophota bacterium
CTCCATAATTCCTCCCCCAAGCTTGGGGGAGGTTAGGAGGGGGTTGCTTTAAGTCTAACATAATCAACCCCCCTCTAACTCCCCCCAAGCTTGGGGGGAGAATTTAAAAGCGGATTTTATTAATTTTACAAGAGCCTCAACTCTTTAAAAAATTCATCTAACTAGAATAGCATGAGAGCGTCTGGATGCGAAGACAAAAAAGTTGACATCTTTACGCCGATATCTTATTATTTTAAGTAAGATGATTTCAAAAAAAAAATTTTTGGCAAGGGTAGGCGTTTAAAAATCGTTTGCAAACGTTTATACTCCAATAGAGATATTGTAACGCTTTTTTTATAAACTACTTATAAATAGAGACTTATTATGAGAAAAAAAGGATTTTCGCTTGTAGAATTGCTTGTCGTCGTATCCATCATCGGGATATTAGCTGTTATCTTGGTTCCTAACGTTCAGGAGAATATACGCCGCGCCAAAATCGCAAAGACGAAAGCTTTAATTAGTAGTTTGAGTTTTGCTATTATTTCCTATAAGAACGATTTTGGGAAATATCCTCCAAGTTATAATCCACAGCAGTTGCATATAGCTTTGACGGAAAAGGGAAAGACTCCTTATGAAGCGGATAGCAACGAGCAACTATTGATACATCAAGGAGATAGCCTTTGGGTTAATCCCGAACGGCCTTCCGATGACCGGCGAGAGCGTATTATAACGCTTTTAGGAATTCCTGCGGACGCTCGTTCCGCTCAATCCGATGATTACGTTTTCGTAGACGCTTGGGGAAACACGATTTATTATGTCAACAGCGATGATTACAATCCTGGAGGAAGAACGGATTTTAGGAATCCCCGCCAAGGAACAAATTTAGATTCTCCTTGCGCCTATGAGATGAGAGAAGGAAAACGGTATAAACCCTTTAAACCCACCACATTTCAGATTATTTCCTTTGGACCCGATGGAACTACGATCACGCCCTCGACAAAAAATGGAGGAATTGGATCGATGATCGATGGGGATAAAGTGGATAACGACGAAGACGGTAAATTGGATAACGAGGATCGCGTGAGGGAAGGCGATCTTACTGGCGACGATCCTGACGTACTCGCTGAGGACGATATAACGAATTTCATGTGATCTTCCATTTTTAACGCCAGACGCTTAGCATGAGCATATAACATAAAAAGGGCGTAAATTCTTACGCCCTTTTTTAATGGATAAACTTTTGCAAAAGGAAATTTACCGCCTAAATTACCAATTGGAGGAAACCCATTGGTGGTTCCTCGGACGCCGAGATATCTTTTTTTCTTCAATCCGGCGATTGATCCATCAAGAGAAACTCTCTCCGCCCTTACATATCCTCGATTATGGCTGTGGAACAGGAGGAATTACGCTGGCTCTATCTGCTTTTGGCATGGTTTTGGGCGCCGATGAGAGCGATGACGCTATTGCTTTTTGCCGTTCCAGAGGTCTCGATAATATTCAAAAAGTCACTTCTCCGCGCGAATTGCCGGAAGCGGCTTTCGATCTCGTCTGTTGTCTTGATGCGCTCGAACATGTAGAGGACGATGTTCTTCTTCTTGGCGAATTGCGCCGCGCTCTCCGGCCAAGAGGGATCCTATTAATTACCGTTCCCGCGCTGCCGATGCTTTGGGGAGGTGAAGACGTCGTCTCCCATCATGTTCGGCGCTACCGGCGCCGTGAATTGGCTGATAAACTGACGCAAGCCGGATTTTCTACGGTGCGAGCATCCTATTTCAATACGTTATTACTGCCCGCGATATTCGGCAAACGGCTTTTCAATCGTTTTTTTCGTCCCTCTACGCTGAACCGTTCTGATCTTTATCCTGTTTGGCCGCCGTTGAACGCAATCCTCTATCGCATATTTTCCGCCGAACGGATCCTCATGCCGTATATTTCATATCCACTCGGCGCCTCGCTTCTTTTTATTGCACAAAAAGAAGAGAAAATATGATGATGAATGAGGAGTGATAAATGATGAAAAAATTGGTTGACTTCGCTTCGCTGTATGACCACGAAAGGTATTAATCAAGGGCAGAAAAACATTGCCCTTGCCAACCGCCCCGCGTTTACTCCCCCCTAGCGATACGGAATCCCGCTACAGCGTTATAAACCATGCTTGTTTCCGGCGCGGCGCCGCTGCGAAATGAGGTTTGGAAGCAACGCGGGTAGACCATCCAGTAACACCCGCCCCGGATTACGCGGTTTTTCCTGCTTGCATCAACCCAATCCGCGCACCATTCCTCCACATTGCCCGCCATATCATGGCAGCCGTAGGGGCTGACGCCTGCGGGAAACGAACCGCGAGGCGCTGCGAATCTATATCCATCGATTTTTCCGTCCGGTTCTAGTTCCGTTCGTGGATGATCGTTCCAATTGCACGCTTTCGGATTCCAACGGTTTCCCCAAGGATAAAGCCGCCCATCCGTTCCACGCGCCGCTTTTTCCCATTCGATTTCCAAGGGCAAGCGAAAAGGCTCGCCTGTCTTGAAGGCTAACCATCGGCAATAGGCTTCCGCCTCGTAGTAACTTACGCCTGCGACGGGAAGATCGTCGCCGGGAAAACGATCCGGTTGGATGGCCTTATCGAATTCTGATCGGTATGCGTTCCCTTCCGCCGACCAAAATTGTGGGCGTTTGTAGCCATCGTCCTGAACGAAGCGAAGATATTCCCGGTGGGTGGTTTCATAAACGGCGATGGAAAAAGCGGGACACTCAACGATTTTTTGCGCAATATCCCAGCGGCGGAAGGGAAAGTCGCGGCTGCTTGACATCGAGGCGCCGTAGATAAACGGACCCGCTGGAATCGCAACCATTTTCGGTATGATTGGCTCTACAGCGCTAGCGGAGGAAAGTGCGATCGTTATCCATGCGGTCACGAAGAAGCATGGCAACCTAAATCTGTGAAAACCTTGAATCATTCCCAGCATCGGTTTATTTTCGAAACAATGAGTTATGCAATCATGGGTCCCGCTTCGTTCGGCGCGCCCAATATCTCTTAAATCATTCTATACAGCGAATCTTTTTCGGGTCAACTACAATTTAGAGTAAATCAGCAAGAAAAATGGCTTTAAAAATAAATATTGAACGACTCATCGATGATAGTAATGAAAGTTCCTTTAAAATCTCCATGGTTTTGGGCAGTTATCGCTATCGCGGGATTACGCCTCTATTATTGCTTTTCGGTTCCGTTATACACAACAGATATTTTCCGCAACCTGGGTTACGGCCTCGAGTTCCAGCATTACGGCTTCTTGGTTTATGCAATGACTCCGTACGATTTCGCCGCCGAACCGTATCAGTATTTTTGGCCGAATCACGAATATCCTTATCCCGCCGTAACGCTTCTTTTTTATGCCGCCGTGGCCAAAGTCTGGGCCTGCATCTTTTTCGCTAAACTGGTCTTTACATTGATTGATTTTATTAACGCCTGGCTCGTTTACAAAGTCACGGACGACCGGATTTGCGCGTTGCTCTATTTCTTTTATCCCATCTGCCTATGGTATGTTTCCCGCGAGGGGGAATTCGAACCGCTGGTAAACTTTTTCATGCTGCTCGCCCTGTGGATGCAGCGCCGGCGGCATTCCTCGGCGCTCTTCTTTCTCTCGCTGGCGGTGCAGACGAAACTTTTTCCCATTTTTCTTCTGCCGTGGATGCTGGCGCAGATCCTGCGCCTGCCGAAGCGAAAAATTCTGGCTTGCGCCGTTTGGGGCGCCGCTGGGTGGCTGCCCAGCGCGATGGCGGCGTTGAACAGCCATTATTTGGAGCATCTTTTCAGTCCCGGCTACGTTCCCATCAGCAACACTATCAGTTGGGCGATTCTGCACCCCGATCTGCTGGGCTTTACGCCTTTTTGGCTGGCGCTGGCCCATTTCATCGCAGGAGTGATTTTCGCGGGAGCGTCCTTCTATTGCATCCGTCAGGAAAACCGGTTTCTGCCCTACCTGGCGCCGTTGGTTTTCGTCACTTTCGTAAAGTCCAATCCCATCGGGCAATTCTGGTATATGATCCTAACGCCGGTTTTCTGCCTCACCGTGGAAAATCCGCGCCATCGCCGACTGCTGATGGCGCTCTCCTGGCTCTTCAGCCTGCGCTCGTCCCTCAGCATCCTCATCGGCCCCTTCGCCTATCAAAATCCTAGGCCGGTCTACGAGATTTTGCAGAAGGCGATGTTTGGGATTTGATAACATCCAGATTCTGAATGGATTAAAATAATAGTTTTGTTGGCGGGCTGCGCATCGTTTTGAGTCTTAAATAACTCATGTTACGCGCAAGAATAAGTTGGAGAAATCTATTATGATCGCCGTTTTGAATCACGAAAGCACGAAATAAAAATAAAAAAAGAAAATCACGAAAAAAACAATTGGCGTATGGGATCGCTCCGTGGAAAGGATTTTTCCGTGGAAACCTAAAGAAACCGTGATTCAAAAATTTCGTGGAATTCGAGTCTTTTCGTGGGTTCGTGATTCAATAACGAAAAAAAAGAAACCCTCCCTGTTCTTTTGAAAGGTTCTTCTAATTGGCGATGGAATACCAACGCCGAAAGTGAAAGAACATTGACTGCGTAACATGAGTTAAATAACTTTTATTTTGGGAAACGGTGCGGAGTAAAACGCTTGGGGCGCGAAGGCTTCCAGGATTTTTTACGATGCGTCCAGTTTAATCGTGATGGCGTAATTTTCTTGTTTGTCACGCTGCTTTTGAGTATGATAAAACGATAGACATTGGTCAGGAGAATCGCTTCATGAACGAACTCGTTCTTCGAGATTTGAATGGACTCTTGCTCGAACGGCTCCATCAAAACGCTGCTCTACACGGCGTTAGCGTGGAAGAAGAGGCGAAGAAAATCCTCGCCGCCGCCGTTAGCGCTACGGCTCAAAACTCCTTGCTAGATCGTGCGCGCGCCATCCGCGAACGAAACGCGCATCTCCAAAAAACCAATACATTGGTTTTATTGCGACAGGATCGGGACAAGTAAAAAAAGGCGCGCTGCGCTTCGCTTGCAGATCACCCTACGCGACGGCCTAGTCGAAAAAAAGGATATCCAGTACATGCCCGAAATATCCCGATTTTTAGGCATAATCATCCGCATGTTTTACGATGAGCATAATCCTCCTCATCTTCATGCAGAGTATGCGGGGAATAAAGCGCTTTTGGATTTTCAAGGCAACATTCTTCGCGGTGATCTTGGATCGCGAGCGGCCTTCCGGCTTGTTTGGATCGCGAGCGGCCTTCCGGCTTGTGCGGGAATGGATCGACATTCACGTGGATGAATTAATAGAAGACTGGGAACTTGCAAGAAATGGAAAAGAGTTGAAAAAAATCGCTCCATTGGATTGAGGTCGATTATGTGGAAACTCCAAGATGTCAAATCGATAGAGTACCGGCGCGGGTATGCTTTTTTCATTGCCTTCGACGATGGGCTTGAGGGCGAGGTTGATTTCTCGGAGTATCTTGGCAAGGGACCCATATTTGAACCGTTGAGAGACAAATCGTTTTTTCGCAAAGCATACATCGATGGAGGAACTATCGCGTGGCCGAATGGCGCGGACATTGCGCCTGAGACGTTATACGAGAAGATCGAAAACGCTAATAAGGCGCCTCTGCATAACTCCTGAGTAAAAATGGCAGAATGCGTTTTTATTTTTTTGCGAGTTCACTTTCTCCCACTCGATCCGAATTTGATCCCATCATTTTCTTATCCTATTCATTTCCTTTTCCCCCAAATTCATCCGCTGCAACAAATAATGATCCGCCAGCGTCAGCGCGGACATGGCTTCTACGATGGGGACGGCGCGGGGGAGGACGCAGGGATCGTGGCGGCCTTTTGGTTTTAGGATAGTGTTTTTGCCTTGCGGCGTTACGGTCTTTTGGGGTTGCAGGATAGTCGCCGTGGGTTTGAAGGCGATGCGGAAGACGATGTTTTCGCCGTTGCTGATGCCGCCTTGGACGCCTCCCGACCGGTTAGTGCGCGTTCTTATGCGGCCTTTGGACGAATAGAATAAATCGTTGTGTTCGGAGCCTTTCATGAGGGCGGAAGAGAATCCCGAACCGATCTCGAAGCCTTTCGTCGCCGGGATGGAGAGCATGGCTTTGGCCAGGTCCGCTTCCAGGCGGTCGAAGACGGGATCGCCTAGGCCCGGCGGGACGTTGCGAATGACGCACTCGATAATTCCGCCGAGGGAGTCGCCTTCTTTGCGCGTCTTGTCGATCAGTTCGAACATCTTCTGCGCCGCCTCTGGATCGGGGCAGCGCACGGGATTTTTTTCCACTTGAGACAGTTTGACTTTTTTTGGATCGATCTCGCCGATCAGGTCGTAAATCTGCTTGACGTAGGCGACGATTTCGATATTTTCCCATTGCTGCAAAAGTTTCTTGGCGATGGCGCCCGCCGCTACGCGGCCGATGGTTTCGCGGGCGCTGGCGCGTCCCCCGCCGCGATAGTCGCGGAAGCCGTATTTGGCGTCGTAGGTATAATCGGCGTGGGAAGGGCGGTAGGCCTCCTGCATTTCGCTGTAATCCTGCGGGCGGGCGTCTTGGTTCCACACCATCATGGAGATGGGCGTTCCCAAGGTTTTGCCCTCGAAGACGCCGGAGAGGATTTGCACGGCGTCGGCTTCGCCGCGCTGGGTGGTGATGCGGCTCTGGCCGGGGCGGCGCCGGTCCAACTCGAATTGGATTTCCGATTCGGCGAGCTCGATGCGGGGCGGGCAGCCGTCGACGACGACGCCGACGCCTCCGCCGTGCGATTCGCCCCACGTGGCGATTCGGAATACGCGGCCATAGATGCTGCCCATAGACATGCCCTCATTTCAATGATGAGTGATGAATGATGAAAAAAAAATAATAACTCATGTTACGCGAGATTCAAAAGTTGAAGTAGTCAATTAGAATCGCCGTTTCGAATCGCGAAAACACGAAACGAAAAAGAAAAACACGAAAAAAAGAAAAAAAAGTTTGCGCATGGGATCGCTTTGTGAAATGCTTTTTTTCCGTAAAGTCCAAAAGAATCCGCGATATCGGTGATGCAAAAATTTCGTGGAATTCGAGCCTTTTCGTGGTTTCGTGATTCAATAACGCAACAAAAATGAAATCCTTGCTGCTCTTTTAAACGATTCTTCTACTTGGCGTTGTAAACAACGCCGCAAGCTAAAGATCAATGGCTGCGTAATATGAGATAATAATACTTGGATTATATTTCGCTTTAAGCCAGTCCTAATTTTGCCTTTTCTTCAATTCCTTCGCTTCCTGAAGAGTTAGGCGGGCTAGGCGGTTAGCTATGATCTTGTGGCCCAATTCATTGGGAAATTCGCCGTTGGCCTGCATCAGGTAAGCGAAAGGTATTTTGCCATAAATATACGTTAAAGAATACCAATGAACCGGCCCATCCGCTCCATTGGGATCGAGCCGGAAGAATAGCATGTTATTTTTTAAAGTATTTTCCCATTTTTCCGGCTGCGGCGACCAGCGTCCCTTGACGCCGCTGTTGGTGAACGCGAAATAGAACGGCTGCTTTTCGTCGAGGGCGATTTCCAACGACCAGACGCGGTCGTCCGCCCTCTCGTCGCCCTGCCGTCCCGCGTCGTTGAGGGCGGCGGCGTTGGGAACGCCTGCGCCCAGGCTGGGATGATTGCCAACGATATACATGCTTTGAGGAACGTTTACTGTGGGCGGAACATAGACGCGGAAGAGGGCGCGATAGGATTCGCCAGGATTTCTGCCATAGAATCCCGCCGGTTCCAAGTTCAGCTCGAAGGCCTTGCGCCGCTCTTCTTCCCCGCCTAGTTGATCGAATAACCCGCGGGCATTGAGCAATGGCGCATCGAAATCCTCCGACAGGCGCTGCAATTCGGGAAAAGTTTCGAAATTGAGCAGATTCGAATGGACGAGTATGGATCGCCCGCCTTGGGATTGCTGATATTTCATAATGGCGGCTAGATGGGCGTAATACTCCTTCGGCGCCGTCCGCCGAAACCAGAAATCCTTTCGTTCATTCGCTTGGATCTTTTGCGCCAGTTCTTTAATTCCTTCGGCCCGCATCCGGTTTTGGCGCCAATGCCAGAAACCGCTAAAACGATCGGCCATGCGGCTGAATCCACTCAGACCATTTACAAGATTATGCTGCTGGAGCAGGGAAAAAATCTCGCTCTCCGCCATGCGCGTTTCTTGGGAATCGTAGAGACCTACGGCGAGAATCAAGATGTCCGGCTGGAAGTTATTCGCTAATTTTTCAAACTGCTTCAGGGCGTGAAAAGAGGTAAAGCCCGGCGCCGCGAAGTTGAGAACTTCGAATGCGTCTCCGCCATCTTGATTCAACCCCTGCTCTAAAAGCCGTGGGAAAGCCTTCTCTTCCCGAATTCCCCAGCCGAAAGCGATGGAATCCCCGATTATCGCCGCGCGAATCGTTCCTGGCTTTTTATGCGAAGAAATTTCAGGATTGCGCATGCCATAGGAGTTGGTGGAGACAGTGAAATCTTCGATTTTCACATCGCGTAGATTGGAGCGCATGGCGCCGTATGCGCCTGCTAGGAACAGCGGCTCCCACTGCGGCGCCGCGACGCTGGGCGCCGTAGGAGATGGGGCGGCGATTAATATCCGCAAGACGGCGTCTAAGCAACCCCCCCCCATTAAAATCAGCGCGAGAACGATTACGATTCGGTTGACGATGCGATTAGACATAAAAATTTAATGATGAATGATGAGTGATGAATGATGAAAAAGAATAGCGTTCAATACGGCCATCTTATTATTTATCCAGATGGAGAGGGAAACGATATTCATTCTTCGTTTATTTGGATTCCGTCTGCGCCGCTTTCTGTTGGGCGCGGCGCTTGCGGGCGGCGAATTCGGGCGCTTCCTTGATGCAGCTGCCTAAAATTCCCACGCCGCGAGCAAGGATGCTGCCGGTTCCCAAGACCGCTTTCGAGGGCGGTTCGCCCACTTCGAGGAAGCCTTTTTCGTCCGGCTGTAATTTTTCCCAGTTGTGGAAAAGCCGTCCCCAGTCGCTTTGCAGGCATTCCAACACGCGGTTGTTGCCGAAGCGGGGATACCAATACATGTCATGATAGGCGACGCTGGCGATGTAAGACCACGGCGCCAGCCAGGTTTTGAGCGACCATTCCACCCAATTCTTTAGGCCGCCCCAATATATTTTATGCTGCATATTGGCGGCGAAGGTGAGGTGTTTAAACGGTCCTTCGAAGTTCCAATTTTCCTGGGCGGCGTCCATGTCCCCCACGAGTTCGATTTCCTTGGGATCGCCGCAACCCAGCCCTTTCTCATGCGCAAGGCGGATGAACTTGATCTCCATCGGATTGAATCCCATCAGTTTGGCCGCCACGGCGTCGATGGCCACTTGGTCGGCGGAGGCCAGAATTACGTTCTTGACATGAGGAATCATGCAGCGCGGCCCTGGGCCGTCGCCCGCGAAGGTTCCGTCCATGACGGCGAACAAACCGCGATGGATTTTCTTTTGGATCATCAGCAAATCTACTAAGGTTTCGTGAATGACGGTATGCGTCCAATGGCGCCGCTCGTTGAGTAGGCCGCCGAAGGCGTTTTTCATCGCTCCCGTCGTCGTGGTGAAGACGTGGGTTTTGATGGTGGGCAGGTGGATGATATTCTCGCCGAGGAAGCGCTTGGGTATGGAAAAGCCTTGAGGGTAAACCTCGTTGAGGCAGAGGAATTCTTTGGCCAGATCGCCTACCGCCTCGCGCACGTCGATCCACTCTTCCCCTTCGTAGAGATGCACGTTGCGCAGGCCGTGCGCCTGGATGGGTTGAATCTGCTTGTTTTCACGCTCGCCGAGGTGGGAATCGATGACCACAGTGCGGTTGTGGCAGCCGTGGATTAGGTTGGGATCGTAGCCGTCCCGCTTCATGGCGCGGATCACGCCTTCCAACTGCCAAGGCGTGGTGGAGCAGCCGGGATAGAAGAAATGCCAGCTGATGTTGATCTTCAAGGCGGTATCGGCGTCCTTGGCGATGGCGTCTTGATATCCAGCGAGATTCAGCAACTCATGGTAATCTTCCAACACCGTGCGGGGACGGGTGCGAAGGATGGCGACTTTGGAATAGGGCACGAAATTTCACCTCGAACAATAAATATCCCAAATTGGAAACCGCCAGGCGGCCAATCACTCAACGCGCCGCCTAGCCGAATTGTAACCGCGCCCTGACCAGGAAACAACAGACGACGGCGGGAGGGATGAGGAGGGATGAGGAGGGATGAAAGATGAAGTGGGAAAGCTGACATGAAAGAATAGAAGGAATAGCAGTGTTTTGGAGTTTGAAGTACGAGATCGCGAAGATTAATGACTTGGATTTTCTGGACTGGAAAAACATCAGCAACTAACTTATTTGTTTATTTATTCTTCTATACTCATCATGAGCGCCGATCCAAATCCAAATAAAATCATCACCATCGGCAACAGCCAGCGCTCGATAGTCCATTCCAATTCGGGCCGACCATACTTTACCGATCTTCTTGAAGTGAAGAGAAGGATGCCATGGATTGCTTTTCAACAATTCGAAATTCTCCTGCGCCAATTTTTGAATCTGGATGGGTATTTGTTCGAAACAACGCCAAAATCGAGCTTATGGAGGGTGCATTTAGAGGTTTTTCAAACTCCCTTTGGATTTCTCGGTTAATGCTTCGTTCGCGAGAAAGTCCAACCTTCCCGCTTGTGAATCCGCAAGAATCTCCTTGTCCCAATTCTCCCAATCTTTTTCGGAAAACCATTTTCTTAACTGGGCGATGTCATCATCCGGCAAAGATTCGATGGCTGTCTTGATTTCTTCAACCGTCAGCATTGTATTTTACCTTCTTTCGCGGTTGTTCATGAAAAAGGCGGCGTTTTCTTTCGCGAGTAATTATAACGCGTTTTTCAAGATTTCCTTGCGGAAAAACTTATTGACGTCAAACGAAAGAAAATCCATTCTAATCCCGAAAGAAAAAGAATAATATCGTTAACGTACGCTTTCGTTTCGGAGAAAGCAATCTTTCTATTGATGGGAGCGGCGAGACATGAAATCTTTGATATTGGCTCGATTTTTTACGCCTGGCCATCGTCGGACTGGCGTGTCTTATCACCTTGGCTTGTTCGCATAATCAATCCGTGGAAGAGGGAGGCGATATCATGAAATTGACGGTGAAAAGCGCGGCGTTTCAAGAGGGGGGTATGATTCCAAAATCATATACTTGCGATGGGAAGAATGTTTCTCCCCCGTTGGCATGGGATCATGGCCCGGCGGAGACGAAGGGTTACGCCCTGATCTGCGACGATCCCGACGCGCCGATGGGGACTTGGGTGCATTGGGTGCTTTTCAATCTTCCCGCCAGCATCGTCGAGCTGCCGGAGAACGTCCCCGCCAAGGAGACGTTGGAGAATGGGGCCAGACACGGAATCAACGATTTCCGCAAGTTAGGCTATGGCGGCCCCTGCCCGCCCAGCGGGACGCATCGCTATTTCTTCCGGGTCTATGCGCTGGACGCCGAGATGGCCCTCAAGCCCGGCGCCAGCAAGGCGGAGTTGGTAAAGGCGATGAAGGGGCGCGTGCTGGCGGAAGGGCAATTGATGGGGAAGTATAAGCGGTGATTTGGGGGAATGATGAGTGAAGAATGATGAATGAAATATACCGATAAGGCATGTAAAGGAGGGAACGCGTTTTTCGCCCTGTCGGTCCAACAATCTCTATAGGCGTTTGAGGAGGAAGTAGACGAAGTAGGTTATGGCGGTCAGTTGGAAGAAAACCACGATCCAAAAACGCCAGTCGCAGGCTAGATTTTTTTCGTTCTTTTCAGGAGCGAGCGCAATATGAGCTTGATAGAGGGCGTCATTTTTCTTTTGAAAGCGCTTTTTTATCGTTGAGATCGCTTTGCGCAGTTCTTCGCGGCATTCGGCGTTGGCGGGATCGGTGAGAGACATTTCGAGGAGGGGAAGTTTTTCGATTTCGCCAAACCGGCCAACGTATCGCGCCGCGATTTTCCTTATGGACGGAAGAGGATCCTTCAATCCTTCGACGATGACGGCGAGAAAGCCGCCGTCGTTGCGTTTATCGAAGTAATCGTAGGCCGCTTCTCTTACGTAGCTAACGGGATCTTCCAGCAGGGGGAGAATGCCGTTGGGGACTTCGTAGCCAAAAGCGGTTTGGTAGCGGATCACGCTTTCGCGCACGGGCGCCGAGGGAGAATCGATAAAGGAGAGCAGGGCTTTGGAGATGCGGTCGTTTCCGAATTCCTTAAGCGCGTGAATTTGATGCAGCATTCGTTCTTCGTCGCCGTCGAACAGTTTGGGAAGCATTTCGTCGATCTGTCGTTCGATGGAGCGGATATCTTCCAGGCGCAGCCGCACCAGCAACGCTTCCTCCTTGCTGATGGCGAGGCGTTCGAAGATGTTGCGGGCCAGGCTGAGGCATTTGGCTTCGATGAAGTGTTCGCCGAGGTCGCAGAGGATTTTGTGATCGGCGTTTTTATCCGCCAGGAGCCGGACGGCGATATCGCGGGCGGCGGCGATGCGGCGAAGTTTGAGATTGGCGATGGCGAGCCAGTAATTGGCGCCGGCGTATATCTGGGGTTGTTGTTCGCGTTCGAGGAGTTGTTCGAACGCATCAATGGATTGTTCGAACAATCCCTGTTCGAAAAGCGCGCGGCCCCAGAGCCCCAGGCTGATGGGCTGAATTTGGCCAACAAGCGAGGCGCGGTGGAAAAAGCGCACGGCTTCGCGGTAATCCTGGCTTTCGAAATGAAGCCGCGCCAGGTGTTCGAGAAAGAGGCTGCACGTTGGTTCCAGTTCCACGGCTTTTTCGTAGCGCTCACGGGCGAATTCGAGATCGCCGCCTTCATGGCAAGCATAGGCGAGATGGAAATGGCAAAGGGCGCAGCCGGGATCGGTTTCGACGGCCTTTTTGTATTGCTGGACGGCTTCCTTGATATGGCCTTGGCTCAGAAATTTTTTCCCGGCGTCGAGATGTTGCTTCACTTCGCGCTTGACCATGAAGGTAAGTTTATCCACGTTGGCGGGAGTAGAATCGCCGTCAGCGGGATCCAAGGGCGTAAAGCGCTTGAAGAAGAGTTTTTTTTCTTTTTTCATATTCGAAAAGAAAATAGTTTCCTACAAATTCGTCTTCTCTTAATTACGAAATATTCCATCCCATTTTACACACGTTTTTCGTCCGCCGCAATTCGGGAAGAGGAGAATTTCCTTTCACTGAAGAGGATGACGATGGCACTCCGTGACTTGACTATGATTCTCTTTTTGTGGAATCGATTACCCATGTTTTAAAAGAGATACCAAATGTTGTTCAACAGCTTCTCTGAAATTGCGTTTTGTTTCTTCAATGGCTTTACCGTTGCTGAAACAACCTGGAAGCGTTGGGCTGCAAGCATGATACCCCTCATCATCGGGTTCTTTTTCGATCAGTATTTCGAAGGTATAGTATTTCATCACCTTTTTATTCTCAATAAGTTATAGTTTCCAAGCATTATTGGATTAAACGTCCTGTTTACGGGCAGAAAAAACGTTGCCCTTACCGCTCTATCTTGCCGTTCTTCTAATCATACGCGTTTTTCTTGCTGAAAAACACGTTTATCTATATCGAATCTGATGGTTGATGGCGTTGTATCCATTATCGATGAATTCTATAAAGGCTTTAAAGAATCGTTTCATGAATGCGGTTCGATCTGCGAAAGGAGGCGGCGCAGTTGATCCAAGGCGTAGACGACGCTGCGTTGGCGGATAGTTTGGCGTCCAGGAGGGAATTGGACGCAGAAGGGATAAACGGCGCCGTTTTTGTGCGCGGCGGCGATCCAGACGGTTCCTACCGGTTTTTGCGGCGTTCCGCCGGAGGGTCCGGCGATGCCGGTGATGGCGGCGCTCCAATCGGCGCTGAAGCGCTGGATGGCGCCAAGGGCCATCTCGCAGGCGGTTTCACGGCTGACGGCGCCAAAGTTTTGCAGCGTATCCCCGCGGACGCCGAGGAGATTTTGCTTCGCTGAATTGCCGTAAGCAATGACGCCGCCGAGGAAATAGTCTGAAGAACCGGGGACGGAAACGATCTGCGCTCCAAGAAGGCCGCCGGTGCAGGATTCGGCGACGCAAAGCGTCTCGCCGCGGTGAGCGAGAAGGCCGCCGGTTTTTTCTTCCAATTCGCCGCCGTCTTCGGAGTAGAGAAACGCGCCGATTTCGCGGCTGATGGTTTGGGCGTAGGTATGCAAGCGCTGTTGGAAGGCGGGTGCGTCTTGGGGGTAAGAGAGCTTCAGGTCTACCAATGCCGGGCGCGAGAGAAGAGAGATGGCGATCTCTGGATCGCCGTCCGTCATATTGCGCAGGAGTTGATCGACGGTGGATTCGCCGATGCAGGAAAAGTGCATTTGGATAGAAAGCGCTTGGGATGGAATCAGGAGTCTTTTTTTAAGAAATGGGACGACGTCGTCAAGAACCATCGGCTCCAGCTCGCGTGGCGGACCGGGGAGAGCGACGGCGATTTTATCGTTTTTGTCGAAGACGAGGCCGGGAGCGGTGCCGTTGGGATTGGGGATGAAAAAGCCATCGACAGGGACAAAGGCTTGACGCTTGTTGTTTTCCGTCATGGATTTGCCCATCATTCGGAAACGCTCGCGGATCGCTTCCAGAACTTCGGGTTGGAATCGCATAGGGATATCCATCGCTTGGGAGAGAGCCTCGCGAGTGAGATCGTCCACGGTGGGGCCTAAGCCGCCGGTCATAATCAACAAATCGGCTTTTTCGAATGTGGAACGGATAGCATTTGTCAAGTCGTCTAACTTGTCGTTGGCGAGAACGCATTGGCGGCATTGCAAGCCAATAGGCGATAAGGCGTTAGTCAGAAAATGAATATGCGCATCCTGTCGCCGGCCGCTAAGAATTTCATCGCCGCTGATGAGGAGAACGTATTGGTTGTTGTTCATTGTTTGTTTTGGCCTTTGCGATCGAATCGAAGAATATTTTATCGTAAAATGGGACTGATTGTTCAGTCCAGACTGGCGTTAACAAGTCGTTTTTTCAACGATTCTCGTTAGGGGGCGAATCGGAGCGTTGAATTTCGTATTCGAAGACGGCTTCTTCCTGCCAGAGGGTTTCGATGGCGCCGGGGCGGATGCGGCGGACTAAGCGGATGGCTTCATTGGCCGTGCGGCCTTTGTGGACGAGGTAGCAGGCGATCATGGTTCCGGTGCGTCCGGCGCCGCTGAAGCAATGGAGGACGACGGGACGTCCTTCGTCGATGTTTTGTCGGGCGAATTGCATAAAATCGAGAATCTGGCTGGGAGTGGGGGCGGTCATGTCGGGGATGGGGATATGGAGATATTGCAGACCTGCTTTCGTCAGTTCTTGGGAATCGAGAGGTTCTTCGGTTAGAGTAACGACGGCGCCGACGCCGCGGCGGCGGAGATCTTCCGTTTCGCGGCGCAATTCTTCCAGGGCGGCGTTTTCTGGATTTTGCAGATAGAGGGCGGCTCCGGCGGAAGTGGGAAGAGCCATCCCGGCGATTTCATTTTCGAGTATCCAGTAGAAGTTGGAAAGCATTCAACCAGACGCTTCCTTTCCATGAAGCCGGATGGCATCTTCTTCGACGGCCCGGAAGATTTGGGGCGGCGTCAAAAGATTATTGATGGATTCCGAAAAAAGGGCGCGGTCCAGGATAAGAATTTGGCAGAGGCCATCAGAACGAAGCCATTTTTGATAGGGGGCGTTATCCAGGCATTCTTCCAATCCTAGCAACGCGCCTTGGCGGACGATTTCGGATTGGCCGTTGGAGACGAGGGCAGCCTGGCCTGATAGAAGAATGGCGATTTCGTTGTAACGTTCGCCGAAACGGAAGGATTCGCCGTCTTGCAGAACGAGGCGGCGGGCTTCGATGCAGACGCGGGCGTTAAGCGAAGGGGAGAACTCGCGGAAGACGGGGGCGCCGTCCATTCGTTGCAGCCAGTAGTCGCCGGATTCCGCCTCGCGGAGGGCCGCCGACATCTTCGGCAGATCCGGAGCGATGTCCTGGCGGGAAACGAGCAGAGCGAGCGAGGATTCCAGGGCGCGTACGGCGGCAGTGCGATTGCATCCGGAGAGAAAACCGATCTCGCCTACGTAAGCGCCCGAATCGAGTATGGCCAGGATCGTGCGTCCAAAGGCATGGTCGGCTTCGACGGAGATGCGTCCGCTTACGACGACGAAGATGGAGCGTCCCGGCTCGTTCTGAACGATCATGGCGTCGCCAGGATCGAAAAGCGCGATGCGGGCGCGGGGGGACAATTGGTGAATTTCGCGTCCGATATTGGCGAACGAAGGTACTTTCGTCAGCCATTGTTCAACTTTTTCTTTGGTCCAATCCGTCAGGTGGGGCACGGAGACGGAAACGGGCAGAAGCGTGAACAGGCGGCGCGCCGCGCTCCAGGGCGCCGTCATAATGGCGCGGCGGGTAATGGCGCGCATGGCGGCGGCGCCCCCAAGGGCGTTGAAATCCGCGAAGAAGCGGCGGGCGGTCTCTTCGTTTAATTCCGCCGAAGGGGCGATAGCTGGCTTGCCGTTGTAGAAATTGGCGGCGGCGGCGAGGAATGCTTCGCCGAGACGCGGAATATCCCAATCGGGGATTAAGGGGGACTCATTTTCGGCTTCCGACAGGAGAAGCGCCGTTTTGGAAGCGGAAGATATGCGCAGCGACAAGCCGCCCAGCGCCAGTAAAACGCCCGATAGAACCAGAGCGGCGCGGACGGCGATGGAAGCGTTGGCTTGCGGATTCCAATAGAGGCCAAGGAAGACGATCAGGATCGCCGCTGTCAGAAGCGGCGTAGAATGATTGCGCAGACTGCCTCGCATAGCCGTTCCCGCGATCGAAATGGCGGCAACCAATGCCGCGGCGATGCGCGCGCCTGATCCCCACGCATCGGCATTGAAAGGAATCCAACGAATCAAGGAAATCAAAATGAGAAGCGCCAGAATGGAGGCGATTAGGATTCGTTGGAGGAAAGAACCGGAAAATTGCAGAGAGGAGAATTTCAGATAGTAGAGATCGAGCAGATAAACGGCAAAGGCGGCCATCACCAGCAAACCCAAGCTTTGGATGAAATAGAAAAATAAGGGGGGCGCGACGGCTTCATTTGGAATTTCCAAAGAAAGATCGGAAGACGGAGATATATCCACGACGGGGCTGCAGGCTGCGAACAGGACGATGAGAACGCCAGCGAAAGCAACGAAGAGAACGATCGCCGGTTCAAAGCCGCCGCCTTCCCGGCGCCAGGCGAAGACGCCGGACGCCGCGAGAAACAATCCGCCGATCATAGACGAAATGACGAAGATTCCCAGGCCGCGCGGGCTGAGATTCCAAACAAGTTGAACGGAGAGGAAAATGGCGGCGGCAAGGAATATGCTGACGATCAAGTGATCGCGCTGAGGCCAATAGCGATTACGGATTTCGCGAAGCATTTCTCGGAAGAGCCAGATGAAAAAAGCGGCGATGGCCGAAAGAAAGGCCACGGCGAAAAGAGCCAAAAGGAAGAAAAGAGTGGCTAGGACGACGGGCTTTTCTTCCTGGAGAAAGTGATTTACAAGGATGGGCAGATTGAAACGGAAGACGATCGTGATCAGCCGGATGAGGATAAAGGCGCCGATGAGGGTCCAAACGCCCCAACCCAGAAGCAATTTCTCATGGGGTAGGTTTTCCTGAGCGTTGCGGGAGAGGCTGCGGAGGGCTTTTCGAACCGCCTTCGTCATTATCCAGAAAACCGATTCGCCCCGAAGGCGGAGAACGATATCGCGAGAAAGGACGGTGGAGTTCCAGGGAGCGCTCAACAGAAAGGAGGCCAGCCACCAGGATGCGGCGAGATGAAATAGCCATTCGCGGCGGATTCCCTGGCTATGTGCGGCGATGATGAGGGCGGCGCTGGAGAGAAAAAGCAGCATAAAAACCGGTGCGAGCGAAGCCAGCAAACTTCTTTTCAGGGAAAAAGCGCGAAGACGGCGGGCGTCGAGGCGGAAAATGGGAACGCCGTAACGATAGTCGGCCAGGATGCGCACGGGGGCCGGGTGGACGGTTCGCAGCGTCATGGAGGCGAACCAGGAGGCGAGCAGGCATCCGCCGATCAAAGAGACCAAAACGATGAGAAGAGCTAAGGCGACGGAATTGTTGACGATCAAAGGCGTTTCGCTGGCGAGTACGCCCCAACCTTCAATTATACCGTAACAAAGCGTCAGCAGTGAAAGCGCGGCGAAGATGGGGGAGATCATAATGCGTCCGGCCCATTTTTCTAAAGGACCAAGGAGAGGCCGGCAAGTAAAGGCGCTGCAGGGTTGATCCCACCCTCCCCAGTAGCCTTTTCCTTCCGGCTCCCATTTTAGTGACCAGGGGCTTTCTTCCAAAAAACCGAAGCGGTCGAGATCCCAAAGGAGCTGACGCAAGTCCGCAAGGTTAGCGATTTCTTCTTTTACGCAGAGTTTGACGATGTCGGCGATGGTGCGCGCGCCGTCCATGAGGTCGACGAGCCTTTTTTCCGCGCAAGAAATTCCCAACGCGGCGCCGCTGCCGGAGGCGATGAGGATCAGTTCCGAAGGGTGATCTTCCGAGGGCCGAATGGTCTTGGGCTTGAGTCTTGGACGAAAGGAAAAGAAGTATTTATCCGGCATGGTTTTTATTTTTTATGCGTCCTTCAATGAGTATCTTCGAGATTTCGAAAGATCGTTATTATCCGTTTTGCAAGCGAAAGGAGCGATTACTATGGCTATCGATGGATCGAACTCGAACCATCAGCGGACGAAAGGACGTATAACGTTGTTTGGGTATTGCGTAAAGATATCGTCTTTGGTTCCACGGGTTTGATCGGGACCGAAACAGAGAATTTCGACGGCGTTCGTTAAAAAAACGTATTTCTTTTTCCAGGGATCGGTGATGACTTTCTCGAAGGGAGTGTCGAATTCGCTTTCGAAGAATTTTTGGAACTCCAGGATAGTTTGAGGATAGCGATTGTATGCGTAGTAGTGTTCCATCAACTTGCCGTGCATGAGTTTCATTTGGGCGTGGGCGGCGTTAACGGCGGCGCCGTCCATCACGCCCAGGATGGCGTCCTGCACCGAACCAGTGGCGAATTTGGCCATAATTCCTATAACGGCGGCTTTAGTTAACAACGTGGCGATGCTCATGGTTTTTCTCCATCGGGATAGAGAATGGGATGCTTCCAAACCGCAATAACATAATGGATCGCCATTATCGAATACGAATTTCATCTACTATATCGAATTCATTCCATCAAATCAATGATGGATTTCAACATTAAATGATGAATGACGAATGGCGAATGGAAAGTAGTGAATAATGAGGATAGCGGCGGGCTTCGCTTTGCTTTGAGCCTATCTTGCGCAACTTATGTAATTTTAAATTCTCATCATTCATCACTCGTCATTTTATTTTTGGGATATTCTGAAATATCCGTTGAAGGCGTTGGCGGTAAAGATGGTTTTTGCGGACGGCCTGTTGGCCCGCCAGGGCGATGGTTCGCCGTTCGTCTTCATGGATCAGGTAGTAATTGATTTTTTGGCGCAATTCTTCGCGGGTGCGGAAGGTTTCCAGTTCCACGCCGATGCGGAACATTTTTTCCATGAAGGGGCGGTGTTCGGTGAGGAGAAAACCCCCGCAAGCCATAACGTCGAAGAGGCGGACGGTGGGAGAATCGACGCATTGAATGTTGAATGTGTTGAGGCTGATCTTGCTCAAGCGGTAAATCCAAGGCGTCTCGTGGATAAAATCGGCCGGATGGCCTTGATAAAGGGAGGCGATTTCTCCGACAAGAGATGAGTAGGACCAACCAAGATCGCCGAAGAGACGGATGGGAAGATCCATCAGCGAGGAAAGAAAATGGAGGCGGACGAAGAAGGTGGCTAGGTCTTCTAGGAGAATGACGCGGCGATTTTTGGAGAAGCCGGGGAATTGGAGATCGAACTCCATAAATTCTTGATAAGGAATGGATTGTCCCTGGACGAGGTAGCGTTCGACAAAATTCCGCAACGCCTGGATGGGGGGAGCGTTTTGGGAGATGAGGCGCATAAAAGATTCATCCATTCTTTGCAAACCCGTTGAGCCGACAAAAGTAACGTCCATTTGCGGGGGCAAGCCGGGAGGCGGATTACCGGGCAGGTCATCGCTGTATGCGGCGGCGGCGGGAAGGTATTCGACGTGCGCCTGGCTAAGAATTTGGAGGCGTTGGGCATGAAAGGGATCGAAACAGTAGATGCGGTCGAAGGAGTTGAAGAATTCTTCACCCAGGGAATATCGAAAGGGATCGTCGAAACACCAAACCACGCGGTGAACGCCTTGCTCTTTCATACTCCGCCATTGGTTAGGAGAGAAAACTGTATGTGTGAAGGCCATTATGGCGGAAGGCAGCGGATCACCGAGGCATTCGCGCCAGGAATCGTCTTTAGAAAGAAATCTCGTCCAGTAATTGGGACGGAAGACGCGGGACGCGCGCCAACCGATAGTATGGGCTTCCTCTTGGAGCAGGGGGAGAATATCGACGTGGGCGCTGCCGGCGGCGAAGGCGGCGGTATGAACGGCGATTTTAGGCGCCGTAGAAAAAAGCAGGCGGGAACGTTCGGCGCTTTTGGGCATGAAGCGTTGAAGATCGTCCAAGGCGGATTGTTCTTGGGATGAGAGGATTCGTCCCGGAAGAACCATGAAGCCTTTTTGGGCAAGCGATCCATAAGTTTCCAACAATTCAACGGCTTGGGGCTGCGCCTTGGCGCCGGTTAAAAGAAGCAAGTTGGGCAATGGAAACAGGCGGCTCCAATCGATGGTTTGGAGAGCGGCGAAAAGGATGTCGTATTCGGGTTCGATGATAACGAGCAGCAAACGATCAAGTTCGGAGGCGATTTCCTGTAGGAGGCGGCCTAGGCCGCAGGACCATAAAATCACAGCGCCGGAGGGCATTCGCCGTATTTCCTGAACGCGGTCGGCGCATTCTCGTTCGAATTCGGGGGGAAGAAGATCAATGCGCTCGTTAGCGGCGATTTTAAATAATGTTAACTTGCCCGACAATCCCGGCTCGACGAAATAAGGGCTTGGAATCCTCTGCTCGCGCTGTACGCGAAGATGCTCCAACAGGCCTTTGGCGGCGTGAACGTGAAGGCGATGGAGCAGCGACAAATTTTGTTGGGGGATGGCGGGATTCATGGATTTTCATTATCATAGGAATGTTATGCAACATAATCTCTCTAATTTAAAGAGGATTCAAGAGAAAAGGAATTATCCTCTTTCTTGATTGAATGGCGATTCCAACGCGATTAAGCTGATTGGAGAGTGCGCAATTAAGTTATGTTTAAAAGTAAAAAATTTAGGGAAAAAAAAGGACTGTGGATTATGAACCATAAAGTAATGGAAGAAATTATCGCAAAATCGGATCTATTGAGTTCGGAAGAGCAACAGCAAATTATTGCCGTTTTAACGGAAAAAGTCCAAAAGTCCGCAAGGATGCAGGTCAAGCCTCCGCGAAAGTGGCTGGATATGGTTGGACGGCTTCCCTATCCCGCCTGTGGAGAAGACGCGCAAATCCATATCTCCCGGAATCGCCGCGAAACAAACAACCATCGGGAAAATTCAAATAGAGACCAGCCATGATCCACAATTCATTTCAAGGGATTCGTAAAATATTTCTTGATTCTGCGCCGGTCATTTATTTTGTCGAACAACATCCGGTTTATTATTCTTTGTTGAAACCCGTATTCGAACGGATTGATAATGGCGAATGGAAAGCGGTTATTTCTCCTATTACTATTGCGGAATGCCTGATTATTCCTTTGCGTATGGGAAATCACGAAACCACCGAAGCCTTCATCGATTTATTTGGAAATGGCGCATCGGTCGCTTGCGCATCCCTTCAATCTTCAGCAGCGCAAAAAGCCGCCGAAATCCGAGCTCGTCATAATTTAACATTGCTTGACTCTTTTCAAATAGCGGCGGCGATTGAAAACCAATGCGATGTTTTCTTAACAAATGACAAAGAGTTACGCCGGTTAACCGCGCCCAAGATTATAACACTGTAAAGTGTACCCCATTGTCAAGACAGAAAAACGGGAAAAAGTGGTGGAATTCCGCTTGCGCCTTCGTGAATGCCTGAAGTCCCGTTTGGCCTGAATTCGAGGGTGGGCAACGGAAGGAGGCCGTAGG
>JBFMBP010000061.1 GCA_040755155.1 Candidatus Omnitrophota bacterium
GGAGTACATCCCTATCCGTCGGAGCGCTTGGGCGTCATGACCTGAGGCAGGAGCCCAGTGCGGTAGTTCCGCACGCTGGGATCTGTGCGGGGGGTGCCGGGTAACCGGCATCCCTACCGCGACCAAGATCGTTTTCGCCATTGAGCGCCTCGTCACGGCGGATTTATTTCTCTTTCTCTGTTTGAGGATTGTCGAGAAAATCAAGCGCCTTCTCGTACCAATCCAACGGCGGCCTTTCATGCCCCATTTTGGGTACTTGCAAATAAAGCGCGTACTTCAAACATTTCTTATATCCCTTCATATAATACTCGTACGTCTGCTCGCGATTGCCGTCGTTGTCTCCCGTCAAAAATACGTAACGTCCGGTATTGCACGCTTGCGAAAGATATTTGACGTCCGGCTTGTTGAATCCTTTGGGCCAGGCCCGATCTGGCTTGCTGGGGATGGGCATGGCGGCCCAATAATTGACGCCGATCATGAATATCCCGCCGGAAAAAACGTCTGAATAATGAAACGCCGCCATGCTGGAGACGCGGCCTCCCCCGGAAATCCCCGATAGGTAAACGCGATGGGGATTGATTTTGCAGATTTTCATCATGTTGTAAGCGGCGTCGAGCGCTAACGGGATTCTTCGCGTATGAACATTTTGTTGGTTGCCGGAATTGTTGGCGCCGATCCAAATCAATTTGCGCTTCTCCAAATCCGGAGGAAGGTCCGGCCAGGGAAGGCCGCCGCTGTCGCTGGGAGATATATTTACTATCAATCCGTAAGATGTTTTGGGATCGTAATTCTCAGGGACGTAGATTTCGAAAGTTTCGTCCTTCAAATTGTAATAATAATCGGGATAACGGGCCAACCCTAAAGCGATATCCATCCGGTTGGCGAGAGCATGAAGATTTGCGAGGGGACTATGCACTTTAAAAGACACGCGGAATCCCCCCGTTTTGATGCTGGACTGACTGTCGAGAAATAATGGCTGTTCTTGGGGAGCGCCTGGAGAGGCGGATAGCAGCATAAAACACGCCATCATCAGATTTCTAAAAAAGTATGGAAATTTATCCTCCATGGCAACGCCTTTCTATCTTCGTACCGCGTTATACCAACCTGCATTTAGGTTGGCGCCAATAATTTTCCTCGCCCTCTGGGAGAGGGTAAGGGTGAGGGGTTTTAAGTCTAACCAAATCAACCCTCACCTAACCTCTCCCAATCTAGGGAGAGGAATTTGAAAAGCGACATTCTTAATGCAGATTGGTATTAGACATGTTGCGTTTCCGAATCGCGAAACCGTAAAGACTCGAATTTCACGGAATATTCGAATCACGGATATCTCGGATTCTATTGGATAGCGCGGAAAATCTCGTTCGCTACGCAATTCCTTGAGCCAACTGTTTTTTTTTGTGTTTTTCTTTTTCGTTTCGTGTTTTCGCGATTCAAACGGCAATGGTATGAGATACCTTTAATTTTCCATTGCGCATTTCATCAATAGTGGCTCTTGCAAAATTCATAAAATCCGTTTTTAAATTCTCCCCCCAAGATTGGGGGGAGTTAGAGGGGGGTTGATTTTAATAGACTTAAGACAACCCCCTCCTATACCTCCCCCAGGCTTGGGGGAGGAATAATGGAATTTTGCAAGAGACTCAATATATAAAAAGATATAATGAAAAATCGGTCTGCGTCTATCGATTCATAAAAAAAACGTCGGCGAGAGAAGCGTCGCCGACGGATTTTTTTCTTAAAAAAATTGAATGTCCAAATTTTACGTTTTAGAACTGTTTCATACTCCCGAAAATTTCGCTCCATGAAAGCTCTTTGACGAATACGTTCGTGAATAACAGCAATTTCCCGAAATGTTGCAGCGCGATGGGGCCTCGTTGCGGAATTCCTTGCAGCCAGGCGTTCTGGATCGCCGTCTTGCCGTTCACTGTTACGTTGACCTGGCTTTCAATGACGGTAATTTCGACGCGGTTCCATTGCCCGACGTAATTGTCCGCATTGACGATGGGCGTAACGGCTTTACGCAATTCTTCCGAAAGGCTGGCATCCGTCATGTAGCCCAAGATTCCGCCGGAACCGATAGGCCAGTTCCAAAGGTTGATCGAGGCTTTGGGATTGCCGCGCAGGCAGATTCCGCCTTGCCCCGCGCTAAGGACGGAAGCCGTCAGCGGTTGCCCGGAAGAGTCGGCCATTCCGGAGCCGTTGGGCAGGATGACGGGAATCTGTTCCAGTTCCGGCTTAGCGGGAAAACGCCAATCCGCAATGAGTATGAAATTGTTGAACTCTTCCGTCGACCATAGAAACGGATCCTCTCCCCCCGCGGCCCCTTGACCGTCGTAATAGAGAATCCAGTCTTCGGCATGCCAATTTTTACTGGGATTTTTCCAGGAACTTAGTTTTTTCCCGCCGGATAAAGCGCGAAAGCCTTGGTCTAAGCTCGCTACGGCGTCGGCGGATGGATTGGAACTGGAAAGTTCACAAATCTGGATGTTGCGGTAATGGACTTCGCTTTTGTCTTCCGCTTCCAAGCAGATATACCCCTTGCGGGGATTGCAGTTGAAGCCTCGCGTAACCAGCTTGCCGTTTACCGTCAGCGAGACCATCCCGTCGCGGCTTTCAATGCGGTAATGGTTCCAATTTCCGGCGGGCTTGGTGGCGTCTTCCGAGGGCAGAGATCGCGCCCATCCTTCCGGATGCGGTTTGTCAGGACTCATCGTCGCGCCGTGGATAGGATAGATATCGCCGCCGTTTCCTTCCTTCACTTGAATCTGAATCGAGCGGGTGAAAGGCGCTCCCCGCGCAGGCAGAGCGTCCGAATAAATAAAGACGCCGCCGTTGCCTCCTTTATTGACATGAAGCCAATCCAATTCCAAAATAAAATTTTCGTATGGCTTGTCCGTTCGTAATATGCCGGTGGGAATGCCGCTGCAAACGATCATTCCATCCCGCGCTGTCCAGGTTTCGGGATAACCGTTGACATTCGACCATCCATCCAAATTCGTACCGTTGAATAAAGGAACAAACCGCTCTCCCTGCTTCGGTTCGGCGGCGCGAACGTTATCGAAAACAAAGAAAATGGAAAAGAAAAAGAACAAAATGACGCAAATCCGTTTCATCGATGAAGACTCCTTATTGGCTGAATATTTTTCAAAAACGCCTCAAAAAACGCAGGGTGGATCGAGCGTAGCGAGCCCCGCCAGTGTTTCTATCTTTATAGATTTGACGAAATCGATGTTGTCATTTTTCCCCTAAAACCGCAAGGGAGATAATTGGATTTTCCATGACTGCAGGGCAGGGAAGCGCAAACGCTGCAAACCTTATTCGCTCATGTTACGCAACCTGGGAGCGCGGGCGTCTCGCCCGCAGGTTGGAACCGCCGATCCAACGCAACGCATGGGTTTTCTTTTTTCGTGTTTTTCTTTTTCTTAACATGGTTATGTGATTCAATCGACGAGGGTAAGAGATTCCTTTTAATTTTCCATCGCGCGTAACATGAGTTATTAGTTATTCGCTTGCGCTCTTTATGGGCGCTGGAACCGCCGATTCCGTTTTAATCAATTGTTTTAAATCTTCAATCGAGGTTCGCGTAGCGCTTTTCGCGGCGTCCGAGGGAATGGTTTTTTGATCGCCGATCGAAGATAAATTCAGTTCGACGGCATTCTCTTTCGTGGGGGCGGATGGCGTCGCGGACTCGATGCCCGATGGCGCAGGAGTCGTTTTCCCGTCTTGTTGCAAAATATCTGGAACCGTTTCCGGCGGCGCGGGTTTTGATTTTTCTTGCGTCTTGTCCGATCGCCCTTCAAGGTCGTCCTCCCTCAAGAGAAGGCCGCGAAACGATGAATCGGTTGAAGCCGGCTGAACGGGCTGCGTCGAACTGGCTTGCGTAGCCGAGGCCGGCTGTTCGCCTCCCGTTTGAAAGATGTCTCGCACGGTGTGGCCGCTATAGGAACGTTCGCCCGTTTCCATTTGAAACAGGTTTGGAGCCGTCGAATCCGAGCCTGCAGGACGCGATCCGGTTTCATCCATCTGGAAAAGTCCTCGGTATCGCGAATTTCTCGTGTTTACGGCTTTTGTGGAGACTTCAATTAGGCTTTCGGCGGCAAGAATGCCGTCCGATTCATGCGTGCCGCGGAATGTTGGGACGGCGTTTTGGAAAAGTTGGCCCTGATTGTTCCAGGCGACGACGGCGCCGTCTATAAAAGTGACGGTGGAAAATCCATAAAACCATATTTCTTGTTTTAACGCCGGGAACAATTTTACGGATTTCGGCGTGCCTTCGCTGGCGAGCACGTCCTCCTTGGACGAACCGACCGCAAAAGGCGAGGCGTCAGGATTCTTTTTTCCCATATCTATATTAAGGACGGAACCGATGTTGAGCCATTCAGCCACGCGCTCGTTTCGGAAAGTTACCGTCGCCAATCCATATGACCATATCTCCATCTTCAGCTGTTCGAATCGGCTCACGCGGCTGGGCGATCCTTGCGCCGCGATGACTTCTTCTTTCGTCGAACCGGCTTTAAAAGGGGGCGCGCCGGGCGTTTTGTCTCCCAGCGACGCTTCCAACCCATTCCTCAAATCGCCGGAATTTTGAATATTTTCCAGTTTTCCGCGCTTGAAGGTTAAAGAGGATTGCGGATACCACCAAATTTCTTCTTCAATGCTGGTAAAAGGAGTGATTCGGATGGGCGGCCCCATGATATCGATAATTTCCGGACGGGAAGCGCCGAGTTTGACGATTTTGTTTTGTCCCCATCCCACATCGGCAAGAAAGAACGCAAAAAAAATCGTTCCCGCCATGAGGATCGTTATTTTACGGGTGGCGATAGACATGGCGTTTATCAACTCCCTTTTTCCCCATAGCCGCAATCGTCCGTTTTTACCGTTATCTCTGAGGTTGAATTTGGATCGTCTTCTAAATATTGTAAACCAACCGCAGCAGGATTCCAACCTATTTTATACCCACTTGCATTTGGATTCTCGCCTAGAGTATCCCTCACCCTATGGGCAAGTGTTAGGCGGGGTGGCAAGAGCAAGGTCGTTTCTGCCCTTGATGAATGCCTCCGGCTTGTGGGAAAAGATCATATCTCGGAGAGGGATTCTTCTTCATTCGGCTATATGCTTACCCTAATTTTAACTTATTATCATTCTCTCCCGCCCCCTAATCGCTGTTTTCAACGTCATGCGTTTTGGGCGCGTCGTGTTCGAGCAGGCGCGGGCTTTCGGCCGCTACGGGCAGTGCGATTTCGATCTGCGTTCCTTCGTTGAGCTCGCTCTGGGCGCTGATGGTTCCCTGGTGCTCGCGGATTATGCGATCCACAATCATCAGGCCTAGTCCGGTTCCGCGCGCTTTGGTGGTGAAATAAGCCTCGAAAATATGCGGAAGGTCTTTTGGCGGTATGCCTTTCCCCGTATCCGTAATAGCTAGCGTTACTTTATCGCCCCGGCGGGCCATGCTGAGGACGATCTCGTTGGCTTTTCGTTGACGTTCTTCTTGCGTTTGAGCAACAATGGCTTCGATGGCGTTGCGTAGAAGATTGATGAGCGACTGTTTCAAGCGGGAGCGGTCTCCCTCGATATACGGCCAATCGCCCTCTTCGTGCAGAAAAACGCGGATGCCGTTTTCCCGGAATTCCGGTTCCATGAGCGTAAGGGTTTCCGTTACCAAACTATTGAGATCGAATAACTTTATCGCGGGATGAGAGGGACGGACCGCGCCGAGAAAACTCTCGATGACGCCGTTAAGCCTCTGAATCTCCGTGTTGAAGATGGATAACTCTTCCTCCACTTCGGCGTCATGAATCTCCTTTTTCTTGAGATGGCGTTGCAGCAATTGGAGATGGATGGAAAGAGAATTGAGCGGATTGCGAATCTCGTGGGACATTCCAGCGGTCAGCGTCGCCAGCGCGGCCAATTTCTCCGCTTCGAGCAGTTTCTGTTCGCGCTCCTTGTGTTCCGTCTCGTCGATAAAGAAAAACAACGTGCCAAAACGCTCCTCCCGGTTTTGCAAGGGAATAATATTGATCTGCACATGCGTCCTCCCCTTCGGAAGGCGCAGTTCGTATTCCAAAAACGGCAGCGGCGTGGAATTGTCGATTCCGCTCCGGCAAAGGCTCAAGAGGCCGGGATGATTCAGCATCTTCGCCAGCGGCATATCCGGCGTCGTCGAACCGTCGCCAAGGTCGAGAATGGAACGGGCGGATTGATTGACGAAAACGACTTTTTCTTCTTCGTCGATGACGATCATGCCTTCGATCATGGAATCGAGAATCAACACTAAAAGATCGCGCTCCTCCGCGATCTCTTTCATATAATCGAGGATGCGCTCTTTATCGACTTTTTCGGCTCGATCCAACAACCGCCTAAGAAATCCGCTCTTCATAATTTCCGGTAAAACCCAAAATTCAAAAAATAGATCGCATTGTCTGATCTCTCATTCATCACTCATCATTTCAATCGTTCCAACTCTTGCGCACGAATTTCAATCCATCCCGCGCTAATTGCTCTTCGCTTTCGAACATCTTTCGCCAGATGCAAGTCGCCGCCGCCACCGCTGGCATGGAGCGTCCAAACGCTTCGATGGTCAACCAATGGTCGTAACCGGCGTCTTTCAACGCTCGGAATATTTCTTTCCAATGCACTTGCCCTTGGCCTGGCGTGCTGCGGTCGTTTTCCGAGATATGAACGTGGTGAATCCTCTTGCCCGCCTGGCGGATAATGCCCGGCGAATCTTTCTCTTCGATATGGGAATGAAACGTATCATAATGCAATCCGAAATTGGGCAAGCTGACGGCGTCCACCAATTTCAATCCGTCTTCCTGGCTATTGATAACATACGTCTCGAAGCGGTTGAGCGGTTCGATGGCTAATTCGATTTGGGCCGTCGCGGCGTATTCGCACGCCTGCCGCATGACCTCCACGATGCGCTTAAATTCCTCCTCTGTCCGGCCTCTGCCAACTAACTTCCCTACCGGCGCATAAAGCGGGCCGCAGATCTGCGATCCTCCCAAAGCATGGGTGCAATCGACGCATCGCTTTAAAAAATCCACCGCCGCCTGGCGAATCTTGGCGTCTTCGTGGGTGGGATCGGCTTCCTTGGGAACGCAAACGCAGGACGTATTGCCCAATCCAATTTCCTGGCAATGCTTCCCCAATTTGGCCCAATGATCTCCCGCCGGTTGGAACATAGGAAATTCCGCCCCATCGTATCCCCATTTCTTCAATGTATCCAACAATCCGAAATGCTCTTCCGTCGGCGAATCGGTCCACAGCAGCAAGTTGATTCCCACGCGAATCTTCGCGGGCTTCTTCGCCGCCTGGACGCCGATCGCGGGCAACGATAATCCCGCCGCCGCCATTGCGCTTCGTCCGAGAAATTCTCTCCGTGCGATATTCTCTTTCGTCATCGTATCCTCTCCTTCTTTTATGTCGAAAAACGCCGAAATGAACAACTAATACTATTGGCTATTTTGAGGTATACCAAACATCATTGAAGGGAGGGCGAGGCTCCCGCCGAGCCGTATAGATGCAATAGTTCGCCAGGAGGCTTACCCTCCCTTCCTTTCAACTGCCTGTGCTTCAAACCTAATGGCATTTCGTATAACGAAAAAACCGTTTCTATCCTAAACCGTCCATAGCGAACCATCTCCAACCGGCAAGCGCTATGCTCATAGTATCATGCTTTATGTTTTAACGGTAAATGGATCGGGACAAGATTCGTTTTTCCCTCAGGGCGGTTCCCCGCGGCCGCCTTCATCGTTTATCGTAGGAGCGGCCCCAGTGGTTGTCCTCATCGGGAAATATAGTCATTGTTAAAATGTACTTACTATGTGATGACATTTAGATATAATGAGATATAGAAACGTAATAGGAGATCGAACGCCATGCAGAAAGCGAGAAGTTCCAAGGAAGCGCCCAAAACGGTTTTTCTGAATATTCGCATAAACGAACGCCAAAAAGACATGATCAGCCGGGCGGCCGCACTTCGCAATTGCAGCCTATGCGAATTTGTGATCGAAAACGCCTATGACGCTGCAGCGCTGGTCTTGGCCGATAAAACGCAGTTTGTCCTCTCTCCGCAAGAATGAGACGCGTTTTGCGTAACCTTGGACGCCGAGCCGAAATCCATCCCGCCGCTGAAGGAATTGTTCAACAAGCCGGACGTTTTTAATGAACGATAATCCTGTAGGATAGATCGAGTAAAGCTAGCCCCGCCATTCTTCTCTAATCGCTGCTTTTAGTATAACCCGCTATCGCAACTCCCTTGATTGCGCCGGGTTTTGCATTTATCTTGGCTAAGAAAATATCTATTCCGGTTTTTAATTCAGTGATTATAATTATACTATCTGGTAATGCTTCGCAATGGATATATCCTTAACCTCCGTCCTGCGCGAGAGTTTTTTGGGGAAACGAATGGGGCGCGAGTTCATTCCACTAGGGTTTTCTAACCTTGAAAATTGGACTTGGCTCTGTCGATACAATTAGCCTAGAGAAAAAGGAATGAAGTTTTATCACTTTTGCGACTGCGGACCTCATTTTCATTGCGGGGAGACCATCGTCCATCTGGTTTGTCGGGACTGCGGCGCCGAATATATCGGCCCCGATTGCGACGTAACCCGGCCGATTCCCGTTTCCAAGTTTGGCCATGACGCGGTCCTTTGTCAAAACTGCTTAGATAAAGCGGAATTACCGGTGAAAGTCGTTGACTGAGGAAATTCCTGCCTCTGAAAACTTGCGTGAGCTAGAAAGAGTTCGTTTTTGATATGGATTCCCCATTTCTCTTCACAGAATATAATGGGGAGAAGCTCTTTTTCGTCGAATGCGTTTTTCAATTTTGGTTAGTGCATCATGACTTTATTTCCCAATCCCAGCCTTAAACCTCTCCTAGGGAGTTGTCCTCATAGTATTATGGTATTATGGCCAATAGAGAGCTCGAACGGTTTTCCTATCGTTATCGCTCCTATAAGCCGCGTTTTATCGATTTCAAGCGAACCGTCAACGAAATATATTTAATCGATCGATCCTTTTAAACGAGGAGATTTAATTCCCATGCATATCGTCGTTTGCATCAAGATGGTGCCGGATACCACCCTAGTCAAAATCGATCCGGTTACCAACACCCTCGTGCGGGAGGGAGTGCCGTTCATCACCAATCCCTTCGATACGCACGCCATCGAAGAAGCGATCCGGTTGAAGGATCAATATGGCGGCCAAGTCACGGTGCTTTCAATGGGACCGCCCGCCGCGGAATTCGTGCTGCGCCGCGCTCTTTCCATCGGCGCCGACAAGGCAATTCTTTTGAGCGACCGCGCCTTTGGCGGCGCCGATACGCTGGCCACCAGCCACGTGCTCGCGGAAGCCATCAAGAAAGAACAGGCGTCTCTTCCCGTCGATCTCGTGCTCTGCGGTATGCAAACCATCGACGGCGACACGGCGCAAGTGGGGCCGGGCATCGCCTGCCGCCTCCAATTTACCCAACTGACGCTGGTCGACAAAATCCTCGCCCTCGATCTCGAAAAAAGACTTATCCGCGTCAGCCGCAAACTGGAGAGCCATAACGAAATCGTCGAAGCGGCCTTGCCCGCTCTGCTCACCGTTGTGCGCCAGATCAATACGCCGCGCTACCCCACCGTGCCCGCCCGTCTGGACGCGGACGCCGCCCTCATTCCCATCTGGTCCAACGAGGTGCTGAAAATGGATCCGAATACCATCGGCCTCAAAGGCTCCCCGACGGCGGTGCGCAAAATCTTCGCTCCCCAGCGGGATAAAGGGGAAATCATCGACGCTCTCGGTGAAAAAAAGAACGAAGCCGTCGGCTTGATGGTCCAAAAACTCTTCGACTGGGACATCGTAAGAAAAGACTAAGGAAATCCATTCCTTAAACATTTAGGAACCGCCATGGATAAAAAAATTCGCAAACCTCGTGGAAAAGCCCATTATATCGAGGGGAAGTGCATAGCCTGCGGCGACCGCTGCCAGGCCGCTTGCCCCGTAGACGCAATCGAAATGAACGAGAAGGGCGAGCCGATCATCCTTCTGGAAAAATGCACCGGATGCCGCAAATGTCTGAAGGTCTGCCCGACGGAAGCCTTGGAGATGGTCTTCACTCCCGACGAACAAAAAATTCTGGACGAATATTTCCGCCCGAAAGAAGAAGCGCCCGATCCCGGCAAATCCCGCGAAAGCGAATGGAAGCATGTTTGGGTATTCGTGGAGCAATTCAACGGCGCCGTCCATGCGGTATCGTGGGAACTATTGGGCAAGGGACGCATGCTCGCCGACGACTTGGGCGTCGATCTCTGCGCTTTCGTTTTAGGATCGAACGTCCAGCATCTGGCGGAAGAAGCCTTTGGATACGGCGCGGATAAAGTCTATATGATCGACGATCCCATTCTCAAAGACTACCGCACCAAAACCTATCTGCATGGCGCGCTGACCCTCATTCGCAAATACAAACCTGAAGTCGTTCTCATGGGCGCCACCGGCCTGGGCCGCGATTTGGCGGGCGCCGTCGCCACCGAACTAAGAACCGGCCTGACGGCGGATTGCACCGGCCTCACCATCAGCAAAGCCGACCGCCTGCTGGAACAAACCCGCCCCGCCTTCGGCGGCAATATTATGGCCACGATCCTTTCGGAAACCGCTCGTCCGCAAATGGCTTCCGTCCGGCCGCATGTGATGCCCAAGCCGGAATTCGATCCCAGCCTCGACGGCGATGTCATCAAGGAATCTTTCACCCTGCCCGAAAGCGAAATCACCACCAAAATTCTGGAAATCGTTCCCATCGACCTGACCAAAACCGTACAATTGGCCGCCGCCCGCGTCATTGTCAGCGGCGGACGCGGCATGATGGGGCCGGAGAATTTCTACCTCGTCCGCGAATTGGCCGCTCTCCTCGGCGGCGTCGTCGGATGCTCCCGCGCCACCGTGGACGCGGGCTGGATGCCCCAATCGCACCAGGTTGGGCAAACGGGAAAAACCGTCAAGCCGAAACTGTACGTCGCCTGCGGCATCTCCGGCGCCATTCAGCATCTGGTCGGTATGCAGAATTCCGACTACATCATCGCCATCAACAAAGACAAAAACGCCCCTATTTTCGACGTCGCCCACCTCGGCATCGTCGGGGACGTTTTCCAAATCCTTCCCGCCGTCATCGAACAATTGAAGCAGCAGCAGGAACAAGCGGGCAAACCAACGCTAGCCGCCGTGTAATGGAGCTACACTATGAACTGGGGACGTATCCTTTATATCCTAATTTTTATCTTTTCGATTGGCTTTTTTCTGCGCAACGCCTACCGGCTGTTAGCCAATGTTTGCCTGGGACAATGGGACAACCGCTTCGACCGTTTGACCCTGCGTCTGAAAAACATGCTGGTTTACGCCTTCGGACAGCTTCGCGTCGTCAAAATCCGCTACGGGATCAACCACTTCGTGATTTTTTGGGGATTCATGACCCTGCTCATGCTGAATGCGGAGTTCCTGATTGCCGGCTTGTTCCCTCAATTTTCTTGGGCTTTTTTGGGTACTATCCTTTACGGATTTTTGTTGGTCATGACGGAAATCATGTCGGCGGCCGTGTTGATCGCCGTCGCCGTCGCCGTCGTTCGCCGCGTCTTTTTCCGGCCAAAACATATCGAAGCCACGTTCGACGCTTTCCTCATCCTCGGCATGATCGCCGCCTTGATGATCGCTTACTTCGGCTACCATGCGGGCGAGATTGCGCTGGGTGAATCGGAATGGGGACGCTGCATGTTCCTATCCAACGCCCTATCCGGCATATTCTCCGCCTCAAGCCATAACGCGGCCAACTTCTTCTGGTGGATTCACGCGTTGGTTCTGCTGACGTTCTTGAATTATTTGCCCTACAGCAAGCACCTGCACGTTTTGACCGCCATCCCTAATTGCTTCTTTAAAAGTTTCGATTATCCCAAAACCCTGCCCACGATGGAATTCGTTCGCGGCAACGATTTTGGCATATCCAAGATCACCCAATTCACTTGGAAAGACCTTTTGGATTTTATGTCCTGCACCGAGTGCGGACGCTGTCAAGCCGAGTGCCCCGCCAATAATACTGGCAAATCGCTCAATCCCCGCCTGATTATCCATCAGGGCAAAGTCAATTTGTTCAACAACAGCCCGGCGCTCTTAGCCGCTCGCCCTGCGGATACCTTGGGACCTGCGCCGGACGATGTGGAGATGGCGTTCCCCCTCATCGGCGACGGCGAATTAAGCATTGCGGAAAAAGACCTCTGGGCATGCACCACGTGCGGTTCCTGTATGACGCAATGCCCCGTTTTCATCGAACACGTTCCCAAGATTATCGAAATGCGGCGTCATCTCGTGATGGAGCAATCGAAATTCCCCCACGAGTTGATCTCCTTCTTCGAGAATTCGGAGCAGCGCTTCAATCCGTGGGGCATCGCGCCCACCGACCGCGCCAAGTGGACGACGGATTTAAACGTCCCCATCGTGCAAGAGGGCAAGCCGGTGGAGTATCTCTTCTTCGTCGGCTGCGCGGGTGCCTACGATTCGCGGGTAAAAAGCGTTGTCGCCGATATCTCCAAAATTTTCAACAAGGCGGGTATTTCTTGGGGCATTCTCGGCCAGGAAGAACGTTGCTGCGGCGATTCGTTGCGCCGTCTGGGCAACGAATTCGTCTTCGAGCGCATGGCCCGCGACAACATCGCGCGTTTCCATCGCTTCGGTGTCACGAAAATCGTCACCCATTGCCCACACGGCTATTCGACGATCAAGAACGACTACAAACAATTCGGCGGCGATTTCGAAGTCTACCATCATTCCGAACTGATCGAAAAATTGATCGCCGACGGCAAAATCGCCCTCAAACCTAAACAAGACGGCAAGATCGTCTACCACGACTCCTGCTACTTGGGCCGTTATAACAACATTTACGATTCCCCGCGCCATCTGATCGAAAAGGCCAGCGGCGAAGCGCCCGTCGAAATGGACCGTTGCGGCGAAAAGAGCTTTTGCTGCGGCGCCGGCGGCGGCGGCATGTGGATGGAAGAAATGGAAGGCAAGCATATCTATCTGGCGCGCACGGAAGAAGCCTTAAGCAAAGACCCCTCCACCATCGCCGTTGCCTGTCCCTTCTGCATGACGATGTTCGAAGACGGCGTGAAAGATATCAAAGTGCAAGAGAAAGTCAAAGTCAAAGACATCGCCGAAATCGTCGCGGCGTCGCTGGAATAATTTTGATCGAACCATTTGTATAGGAATCGAAAATCCCCGTCGAAAGACGGGGATTTTTTTGTCTATCCCCAATGCGCCTGTTCGAGTACAATAAGGATAAATTTGGAAAAACCATAATATAAGAGGTTCTTGTAAAATTAATAAAATCCGCTTTTAAATTCTCCCCCAAAGCTTGGGGGGAGTTAGAGGGGGGTTGATTATATTAGACTTAAAGCAACCCCCTCCTAACCCAATGTCGTTAAGTTAAGGATAGTCTAATTCCTTAATCGAAAATATCAACAAATCTAATAGCATGAATTTGTTGAATTTAAAATCCCTCACCCTAATCCTCTCCCAGAGGGCGAGGGAATGGAATTTCGTCACGTTATGTCTTAACTTAATGACATTGCCTCCTAACCTCCCCCAAGCATGGGGGAAGAATTATGGAGTTTTGCATGAGGCTCATAATTTTCAA
>JBFMBP010000062.1 GCA_040755155.1 Candidatus Omnitrophota bacterium
GGATTTATTCCGCCATATTTAATTAGACAAAAATCGGGGTTGGTGTAAATAACCTAGTAAAAATATCCATCAAGATACGAACAAACTCCCCCAACAGTCCAATTAATTAGGGCTTATAAATCCTTGATTCTTGGGAGAGGAATTTAAAACCAACAATCTCAATGCAGGTTGGTATAATCCTATGTTTTCTTTCCTTCGCTTCTGCTTGAAACGATAGCGCGTAAAACATCAAGCGTTTTTTTATATGAAAATCGGCGAAGAGACGGCTTGATCCATCGTAAGCACTAAAGTCCCGCACTTACATCATCGCCGCCAACCGCCATAGCTGCGCCGTGAAGAAGCAAACGGCGATGCCCATCGCCACCGGAATCAAGGCGGCGGCGAGCGTCCATTTCATACTCCGGGTTTCTTTCCAAATCGTGTAAATCGTCGTCGAGCAGGGATTGTGCATCAGGCAAAACAGCAGCAGGTTGACGGCCGTCAGCAATGTCCAGCCTCCAGCATGGAAAAGAGCGGCCGTATCCGTATCAGATTGCAATTCGAACATCACTCCCGCCCCTTCGCCTACGCCCGAAACGCCGGACGTCAATACGGTCAGCATAAGGATAGTCGGTATGACGATCTCGTTGGCTGGGATGGCGATAATGTAGGCCAGCAAAATCACGCCATTCAAGCCGATCAGCATCCCGAAGGGATTCAGCCAATGGATGATATGAACCGCCAACGGCGCGTTGCCGAGGGGGATGTTGCTCAGCAGCCAAATCGCTCCGCCCGCGGGCAGCGCAAAGATAATAGCCCGCCATAAAACGTAAAGCGTGCGATCGATGAGCGACGTATAAAGCGTCTGTAAAATTCGCGGCGGGCGGTAGGGAGGGAGTTCCAAGCTGTAAATGGACGCTTCGCCCCGCAACAACGTTCTCGACAGCGCCCAGGAGACGAGAAACGTTAGAAGAACTCCCAACACCATCACGCTCATCACCGTCGCCGAGGAAATGAGGGAAGCCAGAGCGGGCGAAGAGACCATGCCGCCGATAAAAATCGAGGAGATCAGGAACAGCGTCGGCCAGCGACCATTGCAGACGGCGAAATTGTTGGTCACGATGGCGATCAGCCGTTCGCGCGGGCTATCGATGATGCGGCAGGCGATCACTCCCGCCGCGTTGCAGCCCCAGCCCATACTCATCGTCAGCGATTGCTTGCCATGCGCTCCCACTTTTTTGAAAAGATGATCCATATTGAAAGCTACGCGGGGTAGATATCCAAAATCTTCAAACATGGTGAATAAGGGAAAGAAAATAGCCATCGGCGGCAGCATGACGCTCACCACCCACGCCGTTCCCAAATAGCATCCATCGATAAGGAATCCGCTCAACCACCACGGCAAACCAATAAGCGCCGCCCATTCTTTCAACAGGGGATGAATCGTATCGAGCAATAGCCCCGCAAGCATCCCCGACGGGATATTGGCTCCCGCAATCGTAACCCATAACACTCCCGCCAGCAGTGATAGCATGATGGGAAAACCCGTCGCCGGACTGGTGAACAGCCAATCCAAGGTTCGATCCCAATCCGGTCCCGCTTTTTTGCCCGCTCGCGCCGACCGTTGCGCGATTCGAGTGGCGTCCTGGTAGATGGATTCCATCAGAGTTTCATGGATTTTATCGCCCAGCTTCCAGCGCAGCGCCGCCGCTTCCGAAAGCAATTCTTCCGCTGTTATCTTTATTTTGTTCATAACGATTATCTCCAACGATTACGCGCAAGTCGCCGCTTCGGTAGTATGGGCGCGCTCGACGAGTTCCGCCAATTCCCCGGTTTGAACCGCCGAGATCATGCGCTTGTCGCCTTCCAACATCCGCAAGGCCACCCAGCGCGCATTAGGCAAGCCGGGGAATAGCGCTTCGATTTTCACGACTAATTTTTCTATCGCATTTTTCAATGAAGGCGGCTGGTTTTGCATGCGATGGGGCGCGCAAATCCGCCGTCCCGAAGCCACTTCGCTGAGAGTTTGGACCAAAACGTTCAATCCCAGTCCCCGCCGCGCCGCCGTCGGAACGACGGGAACGCCAAGGTCTTCTTCCAGGTTTTTCACGTCGATATCGATGCCATGCCGCTTGGCTTCGTCGATGAGGTTGAGACAGAGGACGGCGCGGTCGGTGATTTCCAGCACTTGCAGAACCATGTTTAGGTTGCGCTCCAGCCGCGTAGCGTCGGCGACGATAACCGTCGCGTCGGGTTTTCCGAAGAGAATGAAATCGCGCGCGATCTCTTCGTCGGGACTGGCCGAGAGCAGCGAGTACGTCCCCGGTAAATCAATCAATTTATATTGTTTTCCTTTATGGGAAAAATAGCCTTCCGCCCGCGTAACCGTTTTACCCGGCCAGTTGCCGGTATGCTGACGCAGGCCGGTCAGGCCATTGAAGACCGTACTTTTGCCCGTGTTGGGATTGCCCGCCAAGGCTACGGTATAATCCCAATGGCGATGGGGATCGATTTTGAATTCCGTCTGTGCGGCGGAGCATGAGCCGCATGCGGGATTAGGTTGGCAAGGAGTTGACATTAGGCCGCTCCTTTCAATTTTTCGATATAAATCATATTGGCTAATTCATCGCGCAGCGCGATGACGGCCCCGCGCACGCGATACGCCTTGGGATCGCCGAAGGGGCTGGTCAATTCCGCCGCGATCAGCGTTCCCGGCAAAACGCCCAAGTCCATCAAGCGCCGCCGTTCGATGCCCCGGCAATGAGGAGAGAAGCGTACGACTTGTCCCGTCTCGCCCACATCCAGCGCCGCCAGCGTCTCTTCTTCGTCCACCTGCGCTTCCACCGGCAGGGGAATGGCGGAAATTTGCGCCGCTACGACTGGCGCTAAAACATGTTCGTCCTGGTGCGAGCTCAATCGCAGGCGTTGGGGAGAAACTTCGAGCATGCGCATTCTCATGCCTGGAAAAATGCCTTCCGCCGCGATCTGAGAGAACAATTCTTCCGGCTCGTCTTTTATATGGTTGACGACTACTATCTCCCCGGCGGCGAATTGGATCAAAGGCCGCCCCATCGGCGGCCCCACTTCGCCGTTCTCGCCGGGAATAGGCGCGCCGTGGGGATCGTACAGCGGATTCCCCAAGTGGGAGACTAATTCCTCGATCTGTTCCGGAGACGTGGAGTGTTCGCGGTTTTCCGCTTCCCGATGCCATTCCCGGTCGGCCAGGCCAGTTTCGTCGGCCAGGTAACGTTCCCACAAGCGATGAGCGCGAACGATGCGCAGGGCGTAGGCGCCGCCTTCATCCGTCAGGCGGTAATACCCATTCTTGGCTTCGATCATGCCGCTTGCGATCATCTTTTCCAATAAAGGCGCCGCCTGGTTGCGCGGAAGCGACAAACGCTCGCACAGGCTTTCCAGCGTCGATTTTTTTTGCAGGTACTCATTATTGTAAATATGCTTCAGCGCGTCCTCGATGCGGATGCGCTCCGAATCCGCTTGCAGCCGCCGCCAGAGGCTCACGATCCCCCGGTTGGGCCAGAACAAGGCGCAAACCGCCGCTAGAACGGCTGCACCGGCGAGTAATGTTACGGCAGGATGCATAATATACGATCTCCTATCGATTCGGTTTTAGCGTTTCAAGAAAAGTACTAATACTCTATGACATTTGAAATTGTCCCCTCGCCCTTTGGGAGAGGGTTAGGGTGAGGGGGCTTATTCAACATTGCAACGTTCAAAATCAAATGTCATTGAATTCTAAGGCGGTTTTCGCCTTGCCTTCGCCGCCCTCGTCATATACGAATGGCGTTATTCTTTAATCGCCACGGAAATATGGCGCATCAATTCCTGTCCGACCGCGCGTTTTTTGCCCGCTACGCGGATATGAAACGGACCGCCGAAAGGCTCCTGGTTCAGCATCTCCACTTCCGCTCCGGGAATCATTCCCATCGCGCCCGCATACCTTAACAATTCCGCATTGTCATTGTCTACCTGTTGAATGGTTCCCGTCCGGCCCAGCGGCAACTCCGCCAGCTTGGGATGCCTTTCTTCTTCGATGCGCCCATCCTTGGTGGGAATTGGGGCGCCGTGGGGATCGCGGGTGGGGCGTCCCAGAAATTCGTCGATTTTCTCTTCGAATTCGTCGGAAATGACATGCTCCATGCGGCACGCCTCCTCATGCACCCGATCCCAGGCGAAATGCAGCGCTTCCGTCAGGTATAACTCCAACAAGCGATGGCGCCGGATCACCTTCAACGCCGCTTTTTCTCCCGCCTGGGTCATGGTGAATCCTTTTTGGCGGCTGTATTGCACCATCTTCTTTTCCTGCAGCCGTTGCGCCATCTTCGTCACAGCGGCGGGACTGACGGCCAATTTTTCCGCCACCTGCGAGGGAACCGCCCTTCCCTGGCCAGCGTTCAATTCGTATATGGTTTTCAAATAATCCTCGCTGGAAGGACTCAACATGCCGCGCAACCTCGAAATAATTTTAACGCGTATTTAATCATTTACCTGATGGGGTTAATGCTTATTATTAACTATGGTTAATTATAATCTTAAACCTTGTTTTTGTCAAGCAGCGGTTCTTCAAAGGATGCAATAAATCATCCGATTCGATAAAAACCAGTTGTCTGGGAAGGCTATTTGCAATATGATTTATGGAGGATAAAAAGGACGGAATAAAGGATACTCCCGTCGGTTGGGAGAAGCGGAAGGGGGCGCAATCGCCATGAATGGCGTCATGAAAACGATCACCGCACTAACGGTTCTTGCCATACTCTTATTAGCCGTATCGGCGGCGAGCGCTCAAGAACCGGGTAAGCAGACGGCCGTCGATATGGGACTGCATTACAAGTATCTTCTCTACTTGCCCAGCGATTACGGCGAGGCGGGCCGTCATTGGCCTATGATTTTATTCCTCCACGGCGCTGGCGAGCGGGGAAGCAACTTGACGGCGGTGAAAACTCACGGTCCGCCGAAATACGTCGATAATACTGTCTATTTGACGAGAGGGATTCTGCCGCAAGTATATCAATTCATCATCGTATCGCCGCAGTGCCCCAGCGGGGAATGGTGGTCCAACGATCATCTTATTCCGCTGCTCAACGAAGTGATCGCCGATTACGCCGTCGATCGCAATCGGATTTATGTGACCGGCCTCAGCATGGGTGGATTTGGAACCTGGAGCCTGGCCAGCGTTCTTCCCGATAAATTCGCGGCTATCGCACCCATCTGCGGCGGAGGCGACGCGTGGGGATTGTTAAAAGGCAATTACAACACGACGAAAGAAATCCCCGCCGCCATTCCGGCAAACCTGGTGAAGATTCCGATATGGGCGTTTCACGGCGGCGCGGATACAACAGTGCCTACGGTTGAAAGCCAGAAAATGGCCGATGCCGTAAAAGCGGCGGGCGGCAACGTTCTGCTCACGATCTACCCCAACGTCGGCCATGATTCCTGGACCCAAACCTACAGCAAGCCGGAAATTTACAATTGGTTCCTAGAAAACGCCATCCTGACGGGGATTGACGATTGGCCGATTCGTTAAGCAAAGTCAGTTATGTAGGGTGGGCTCAAAGCGAAGCGTAGCCCACCATTGTGAGACGGGGAGAATGGGAGACTGAGTCCCGCCGTCTCAAAGTCCCCCAGTCCCCCAGTCCCGCTGTTCACGGCCTGACAATCGTTCCATCTCTGCGCCGCACTCTTCCCCATGACATATCGAAACTGGGCGATTCGCGGAAGGGGAATTTTTTCGCCTTTTCTTCGTTTACGTCAATGCCCCAGCCGGGCTCCTCGTTGGCGTATTCGTAGCCGTTTTCGATTTTCAAGCAGCCGGGAAAAACTTCCTGGGCGGCTTCGTTGAAAATGTGTTGTTCTTGAATCCCGAAATTATAGCAAGCCAAATCCAGCGCCACGTTGGCGGCGCGTCCGAAGGGCGACAAATCGCCGGGGCCGTGCCAGGCGGTTTTGACGCCGAAATGTTCCGTCAGCGCCGCCAGTTTGCGTCCCGGCGTCAGGCCGCCGATTTGCGACAGATGAACGCGGATGTAATCGATCAGCCGCTCGGAGATGAGGTCAAGCCATTCGTGCGGATTGTTGAAGAGTTCGCCCATCGCCAGAGGTGTGCTGGTCTGGCTGCGGATTTGGCGGAAATAATCCACTTCTTCCGGCGGCAGCGGATCTTCCCAGAAAAACAGGTTGTACTCTTCCAGCGCCTTGCCCAGCTGCAGCGCCTGAGCGCAGGAGATGCGTTCGTGCGTATCGTGCAGCAATTCGATTTCATCGCCCAATTTCTCGCGCAGATGGGCGAAGAGTTTAGGAATTGTCCGCACGTAGGCGGCGGGTTCGAAGACTTGGGTATCGGGCGGCAGGTTGCTCGCAGCTTCCCCCGCATCGCTGGCGCCGTAAGCCGAATAGCCCTTGATGGCGACTTGCGCCCGCACGTGCCGGTAGCCTTTCTCCATCCATCTGCGCACGGAGTCTTCCACTTCCTGAAAATCGCGTCCGCTGGCATGGGCGTAGAGATCGGCGGCGATGCGGCATCTTCCTCCCAGCAACTGATAGACGGGCATTCCCGCGCGCTTGCCCTTGATATCCCACAGCGCCATATCCACGCCGCTGATGGCGTTGTTCAACACCGGCCCATTGCGCCAATAACTGCTGACGTACATGGACTGCCATAGGTCTTCGATGTTGTCGGGATTCTTGCCAATGAGGAATGGGCGCAGATATTCCTCCACGGCGGTTTTGACGGTAAGCGGCCGCTGGGTGAACGTGGCGCAGCCCCAACCGAAAAGTCCCGGATCGCTGGTTTCCACTTTTACCACGACCAGCCGGATGCGTTCCGGCGCCGTGCATATAGTTTTCACATCGGTGATGCGGATGGAGTCCTTGGGAGCAAAAGCGTCTTCGCCCGCCGCGTTCTTAGGCGCCATCGCCGGCCAAAGCCCCGCAATGGCGGTTCCCGCCATTGCCTGACGAATAAAGTCCCGCCGATTGGCGTTTCGAGGTTTCCTCATTTTACGCTCCTCCTATAAATGGATTAGGAACATCGTAGCAAATGGATAGGAGGGAGGGGAAGGTTGGATAGGGAGTATAAGAAAAGTCCATCAAGTTAGTATAAAGTTAGCTAAGAGACGCTATAATTCAAAAAAAACTTCCAATCAATCTTTTACTTATCGGAGGCTTTTAAATATTGATACAACAAAATAATTAGTTTCATAAATAAAACGTATTAAACTTGATGAACAAAAAAGAAATCCTATAGAATATTAGAAAATTTACACTGAAAGCAAACTCATGGCTGATATTTTTATTACTCAAGCCGAAGCGGATGATCTTATTAAAATGGAAAAACATCGTCTGGACGACGCATCATGGAATTATCCTTGTTTCGGGGGAACGGTCAAAATTCCATTGATTTCATTCAACCGAAGAGAACGCTTTTTTTTAGATATTAACCGATATGGCCGTAATCTCATAAAATGTTCATATCAAAATCGAGGTAGAGAGGTTATCATATTAGTGCGATTGTGTATGGGATCGACTCATCGGAATCCTGATGGCGAAGATATTGCATCGCCTCATCTGCATCGCTACAGAGAAGGATACGGCGACAAATATGCTATCCCAGTACCAGAAGATTTATTCCCGCATCTTAAGGACTACTCCGAAACATTGCGGGATTTTATTCGTTACTGCCATATCACAAAACCACCCAATATCGTAGAAGGTTTTGAATATAATGTTGAATGAAATCGGCGAACTTCTTGAACGTTATAACGCTTGGTTGAAAGATAAAACCGTCCTGCGTCAAACCGAGGACTGGGTGGAAATCACGACGCCCTATTTAGACCGGCATAACGATTACATGCAAATATACGCCAAAAAAGAAAATGGCGGTTTTCTTCTCACGGATGACGGCGAAGTTATCGATGACTTGAAACTTTGCGGTTGCAAATTGGACACTGCAAAAAGACAGAGCCTTCTCAAAACGACTTTAAACGGTTTTGGAATCCAAATTGACGGCGACAAGCTTGTCGCGCGAGCCTCCAAAGAGAATTTCGCCTTAAAAAAGCATAGTCTTATCCAAGCGATGTTAGCGATCAACGATCTGTTTTATTTAGCCCAACCTATAGTGGAAAGCGTTTTTTGCGAAGATGTGGCGGCCTGGCTTGATTTGCAAGAGATTCGGTACACTCCTAAAGTGAAATTTTCCGGGAAAATCGGCTTCGATCATCTATTCGACTTCGTGATTCCCAAATCGAAGCAGCAGCCGGAACGAATCCTGAAAACCATAAATAAACCAACCCGCGAGGAAGCTCAATCCATTGCATTTGCTTGGATCGATACCAAGGAAGTGCGTCCCCCCGATTCACGCGCTTATGCCTTTTTAAACGATTCCGAGCGCTGCATTCCTTCATCTCTCCTCGAAGCTCTCCATAACTACGACATAAAATCCGTTGTTTGGAGCCAAAGAGAAAAAGTCCGAGAAGAGTTAGCAGCCTGACACAGATTCCAAGTAAAACGCCAAAGATTCGTTTCTCTCAAAAGAACAGGGCGGTTGCGAATGAGGAGATGCGCCCCTTCTCCCCGCGCCTATTGCGGGCGGGGAAAAAGGTTATCATAATTTCAGCATTCCATGCTTGGGAGGCGGTTTATGAAACTACTCGTCGTTGGCGGGGGCGGACGCGAACATGCGTTGGTTTGGAAATTGCGGCAATCGCCCGAACGTCCGCAAATCTGGTGCGCGCCCGGCAACGCCGGCATCAACGAACTGGCGAGTACGATTCCTATCGCTGACGGAGACATCGGCGAATTAGTCGCTTTCGCCGTCGGGGAGAAGATCGATTTAGTCGTCGTGGGACCAGAAGTCCCGTTGGCGAAAGGCCTGGCGGACGCCTGCCGGGAAGAGGGCGTCGCCGTCTTCGGACCTTCTCAAAAGGCGGCGGAAATCGAGAGTTCCAAGACTTTCGCCCGGCGGCTTATGCAGAAATACGGTATCCCAAGTCCCCGCTTCGGCTCCTTCGCCGATCCCCAGGCCGCCAAAGCTTACGCCCGCGAATTGGACCGCGCCGGAATGCGCTCCGTCGTCAAAGCCGACGGCCTGGCGGCGGGCAAAGGCGCCATTGTCGCCGAGAACCTTCAGGAAGCGGAAGAGGCCATCGATCTTTGCATGACGAAGCGGCAATTCGGCGAAGCGGGTTTGCGCGTCGTCGTCGAAGAATGCCTGGAAGGCCCCGAGCTCTCCATCCTCGCTATCACGGACGGACGCCGTCTGGTTATTTTACCTCCCGCCCAGGATCATAAGCGAGCCGGGGAAGGCGATACGGGGCCGAATACCGGCGGCATGGGCGCCTACAGCCCCGTCCCCATCGTAACGGACGCCGTTCTCGACGCCATCCGCCGTCAAATCCTCGAACCCGCCATCCAAGGCATGGAAGCGGAAGGCCGTCTCTACAACGGCGTTCTCTACGCCGGATTGATGATGTGCGGGGATAAGCCTTACGTTATCGAATTCAACTGCCGCTTCGGCGATCCGGAAACGCAGGCGGTGCTACCCGTGGTCAAGGAAGATTTGCTGCCTCTCTTGCGGGACGCCGCTCATGGCGAATTGCAGGAAAGCCGGACGCTCCCCGCTAGCGGCTGCGCTCTATGCGTCGTCATGGCATCCGGCGGCTATCCCGGCGCCTATCGCAAGGGAATTCCCATTTACGGATTGGAACGCGCGGCGGAGGAGATGAAAAAACAAGCCGTCGTCTTCCATGCCGGAACGGCGTTTCAGGAAGAAAGAGTGGTTACTTCGGGAGGCCGAGTGTTAGGAATCACAGGAATGGGCGAAGATTTCGAAACCGCCGCTTCCAACGCTTATAAGGCCGTCAGTTTGATTTCTTTCGAAAACGCTTACTGCCGCATCGACATCGGGCATCGCGTCCGTTCTTCCTAAAGCGGAGGGAGCAAACGGCGACGTTATCAAATCAAAGAATCCTTAACAGCGGGCGAGTCCCCGTTTGGAGCGTTCTATGAATTGAACCATGTGAACGACTTCGGGAACATCGCCCATTTCCGTTTTAAGGTATTCGACGGCGTCTTGTTCGGTCATTTTTGAACGGAAAATGGCTTTATAGGCTTTTTTGAGTTGCGAGATGCGTTCGGGGGAATAATTGTACCGTCGCAAGCCGACGATATTCAAGCCTCTCGATTTGCAGGGATTGCCTCCGGATTGCGTATAGGGAAGGATGTCCTGGCGCACGGCGGAACCGCCGCCAACAATGGAATTGCGGCCAATTTGAACGAACTGATGCACGCCGACCAAGCCGCCGATAATGGCGTTTTCCTCCACGCGGATATGACCGGCGAGACCTGCGAAGCTGGACATGATGACGCGGTCTTCCAACACGCAATTGTGCGCGATGTGGCAATAAGACATGACAAGGCAGTTCTTCCCGACAACCGTCGCTTCGCCCTCGAAAGTGGCTCGATTGATTGTAGCGTATTCACGGATAACCGTATTATCTCCGATGATAACAAGGCTATCGTCTCCGCGATATTTTAAATCCTGGGGTTCGCCGCCGATCACGGCGCCAACGCCAATTTTGCAATGGCGGCCGATCGTCGTGCTGCCATCCAAAACCACATGAGGACCGATGACGGAACCTTCGGCGATTTTTACGTTTTCGCCGACGATCGCATAAGGACCGATCTCCACGTTATCGCCGATTTCCGCTTGGGGATGCACGACAGCCGTATTGGAAACTAAGGACATCGATTTCGTCTTCTTTCTAACGCAGATTCAACTCCGCAAACGCAACCGCTTCTCGCCAACTTTGAAAAACCACTTCATAACGCATGCTTCATGACATTCGAGGCGTATGCCTAATTCCAAGTCTTATTAAGAATGTGCCTTAAAATTCCCTCGCCCTTTGGGAGAGGGTTAGGGTGAGGGGATTATAAGTTTAATAATATCAACCCTCTCCTAACCTCTCCCCATCTTGGGAGAGGAATTTAAAAACAACATTCTCAATGCAGGTTGGTTTAGTTCCCAGCCCCTCCCCTGCGTTGAAGTAAGAATTCCGAAGCAGGCTTTATTCATTTTGCATGAGCCTAATTTATAAAAAAAGGACGCCGATTCGCCCTTTTTGTTTCAACGGCCCGAAAGAAGACAAAAATGCCTATCAAAACGGGTAGCCGTCAAATTTCTTGCAACTTTTCATTCTACGACAGAATCCCTTAAAAAGGCGATTCCGCCGCCTTCCTCTTGATGCATGGAGGAAAGCGAAACGTAATACTAATCGTCGCCGATGGAGAAGAAAAGGCTTGCTTCGGCGACGAGCGCGCCTTCGACATGGATCACGCTCTCCACTTTGCCGACTTTTCTTCTCAACCGGGTGATCTTGGTTTCGATCACCAATTGGTCTCCCGGCTCGACCTTGCGCCTGATTTTAGCCTCGTCGACGCCGACGAGATAGACGATTTTACCGCGATTTTCTTCTTTTGAAAGCAAGAGTACGCCCCCCGCCTGCGCCATCGCTTCGATCAGGAGCACGCCGGGCATCACCGGTTCCTCCGGAAAATGGCCGTTGAAAAATTCTTCGTTGCCGGAGACGTTTTTAATCGCTACGACGCGATTGGCTTCATAATCGATTTCGACGACCTTATCGATCAGAAGAAACGGATAGCGATGGGGAAGGATGCGCCGGATTTCCTTGGCGGACATGGGAAGTTTGGGAACGCCGCTCGTCAAAGCGCCGTTTAAGGTTTTCAATATTTTCTGAACGAAGCGGATATTGAACGCATGACCCGACCGGACGGCGATGACGTGTCCTTTGATCGGCCCTCCCATCAGCGTCAAATCCCCGATTACGTCGAGAATTTTGTGGCGCACGATTTCGTCGGGGAAGCGGAGTTCGTCGTTCAGAAAATCCTCGTCGCCGATGACGATGGCGTTTTCCAAACTGCCGCCTTTGATTTTGCCTTCCTTTTGCAAACTATCTACGTCTTTGAGGAAGCAGAAGGTGCGGGCGGGAGCGATCTTCTCGGCGAAAATCTCCTCCGTGATGAGGAAGGAGGCGGAACGAATGCCCACGGCGGGATGATCGTAATCGATCTTATACGTGATCTCCAGCCGATGGGAAGGAATGAGAGCCAGTTCCAATCCATTTTCGAAGAGCCAAATCGGCTCTTTGACCTCAATGTATTTTTTGGGACGGTCCAAGGTGACGATCCCCGCCTTGCGGATGGCTTCGACGAAGATTTTGGCGCTGCCGTCCGTGATGGGCGGTTCGCTCGAAGTGAGTTCGAGGACGATGTTGTCGATGCCCAGTCCCGTGCAAGCGGCCAATACGTGTTCCACCGTGAGAACCTGCAAATTGCCTTTGCCGAGGGCGGTAAGATACAAAGAATCTTCGAGAACGGCGTTTTCCGCCTTCACCTCGATTTCGGGTTTTCCTTCCAAATCACAGCGAACGAAGCGAATGCCCGAATCGGCCGGGGCCGGTTTAAAGGTAATCGTCGTTTCCTGACCGGTATGCAGACCGATCCCGCTGATGCTTGCTTCTCCTGCTATGGTTCTTTGATAATCCGTCATAATCCACTTCTGACCAAATTTCTATTTGAATGGCGTACGATTCGGAGTAAACGATTTCTTCCTCGATTAACGAACAAGACGAATAAGGAGCTCATTACGATTCGGAAGCCGATTCCTCCAAAGAGCGAATACGATCGAAAATTTTGGGAAGGCGGTTAATATTCGCCTTCAAGCGCATTTCCTGATGGATAGGCTGCGCCGGTATTCCCCAATAGTCGGAATCCGGCGGCACGTTTTCCATAACAACGCTTTTAGCGCCGATGCGGGAACGCGCTCCCACCGTTACGCCGGGGGAAATGACGACTTGCCCGGCGATGGTAACGCGCTCCTCCAAGACGGCGAAACCGCCGATGGCGACTTGAGAGACGATGATGCAATGGGGGCCGATACGCGCACCGGCGGCGATTTGGACGAGGTTGTCGATCTTTGTTCCTTCGCCGATGCGCGTCGGCGCTTCGGGCGCGCCCGAGGCGGCGACGTTGGCGCCCAATTCAATATCGTTTTCCAACTCGACGGGCCGCGATTTACACGGCGCAGGCGATTCCGTTTCCGAACCGATGCGGCAGCCCGCATGAAGAATGGAACGGTCGCCAATGGAGCATTCCGGGTAGATGGCCACGTTGGGATAGAGGGTAACGTCTTCTCCAATGACGGCGCCCCTTCCTACGAAAACGCCCGGATAAAGAATCGTCCGGTCGCCAATCACGGCGTTGTCTTCCACAATGGCGTGAGCCATGACGGTTACGTCTTTGCCGAATCGGATATTCTCTCCCAATACGCTGGCGGGATGAAATCCGCCGGAGATTCGTCGGGCGCTTTCGTGAAAAAGCGTCAATGCTTTAGTGAAGGTTAGATATGGATTCGCCGATCGGATCAAAGGACGGAAATTCGTGTCCAGGTCCTTGGGCGCAATCAACGCGGAAGCCTTGCAAGCAGAAATCAGGGAGACGTATTTCGGATTGGCGACGAAGGAGAGTTCTCCCTCCCTGGCTGAATCGATCGGAGCGACGCCTTTGATTTGAATGGCGCCGTCTCCCTCGAAAGATTCGTTCAGTTTTTCGCTTAATTCTTGCAACGTAAATATCGGCACGAAGAGCGCCCTCAATTCATTTCTTGTTCAAGGCTTCGATCACTTTAGGGGTGAGATCGTATTTGGGATCGGCGTAGAGCAAATCGTCGAATTTGAAAATGAAGGCGTAATTTTCCTTCTTGGCGAGATCTTCGATGATTTGTTTCAGTTCTTTATTCAGAGGTTCCAACTTATCATCCCGCGATTTGGCGAAATCTTTCTGTTCGTTTTGAAAGAGTTTTTGAAATTCTTCGACGTCTTTATTGAAGGAGTCCTGGAGTTGTTTGGCGTCGTCTTCTTTCATCAACTCTTTTTTCATGTCGATGTCGTATTTCGATTTCTTCAGCTCGCTTTCCTTTTGTTGAAGTTGTTCGGATTTCTTTTGCTGAATGCTCTTCAATTCTTCAAACGCTTGTTTGTACTTCACCGCTTTGTTGAAGACGTCGCGCAGGCTGATATGTCCGATTTTCAGTTCCTGCGCCTGCGCGGTTCCAGAAGACATTCCTAGGGATGCCAACAGTACCGCCGCCGATACGATCGCGGCGAGAAAATTCCTACTCCGTATCATGGTTTTCTCTCTCCCAATTTTTCAGAAAATTCTTTTTGCGATGTTTTCGCATTTATTTCACCGCTGTTAACGCCATTCCTTATCGCGGCGCGAACTCAACATGAACGAATAGCCGCATCGCCTGGAGTTTTTTTGTTTGCGCCATCCAATCGAACTGTTTTATTGTATCCGAAAAATGCGCTTCACGCACCCTGGCGACGGGCAAAAAACCTCATCTCTTAGAAACTCTGTCCAAAACTGAAATGGAAGAATTCCGTTTCGTCTTCGTCCAGTTTGCGGATCGGCGCGGCGAAATCCACGCGGATCATGGCGTTCAGGCCGGGGACGCGAAAACGGAATCCCGCACCCGCGCTGAAACGGAAATCCGCGGGATCGATTTCGCCGATTTCCGGCCAGACCGAACCCATATCCACAAAAGCCACGGCTTGCAGAAAAGGCGTCAGCGGATAGCGCAATTCCGTATTGCCGACGAAAGCCGCCTCGCCGCCCAGAAACGTGCGGTAGCCGCCTAAACTATGATCTTCATACCATATAATCGTCGATTCGCCGATGCTGCCTTCGTCGAAACCGCGAATGGAATTGGCGCCGCCGATGAAGAATCGTTCCTGCAAGGGGATAAAGCCGGGAGAACCGTAGGCGTAAGCCAAGTTCAGTTCTCCGGAAAAAGCGAGCACCGGCTTGTTGAAAATCTGCTTGAAATAATTGCCGACGGAGCGGAATTTGACGAATTCGTTGTCCGTCAAACCCGCCACTTCGAGAGTAGCGCGCCCATAGGTTCCCGCCGTGGGATCGAGTTTAAAATCTCGCGCATCGTGAACGACGCCCACCGTCAAGCTCGTCGTGGTGGTCTCGCCCAATTTGAAGACTTCGGGAAACGAACTTTTATCCAAACTATAGCGGCTGCTGCGGTATGGTTGAATATCGGCCACTTCGCCTTTGACGCCGAAAAGAACACTCAATTCGTCATCGAGTTCTTTTCCGAACATGATGGAGGAACCGATGCGTTCCTGATCGAAGCGGCGTCCCCGGTAGCCTTCCTGATTGATGTAATAAATGTCCCAATCGGCGCTGTAATCGGAATTGAGCAAGTGCGGTTCGAAGAGGTTGAGAATGGCGCTGTTGCGGTATTTTCCGTATTCGCCTTGGATGGAGCCCCGGATGCCGTAGCCGAAGATATTTCTTTCCGTTAGCGTCGCGAAAACGGAAGGCCCGTAAGACGTGCTGATGCCTCCGCCGAAAGAAAGCGAACCTGTCTGGGTTTCTTCCAATTGCAGACGAAGATTCTCTATATCGGGATCGTTCGTCTGCTCCCGTTGAAAGCCGGGAATCAGATTGGGTTGGCCTTTTACGGGATAGGGCCGCGTTTTAAAGAAGTTCAGATTGACTAGGTTGCGGTCGCTTTCGAGAACCTTGCTCCAATCCAGCGGATCGCCTTCTTTCAATTCGATTTCGCGAAGAATGACGAAATCTTTGGTTTTGAATTCGCCTTCCTTCGTGGGGAAAATCGAACTGTCGTCCAGGGTTACAACGCCTTCGATCTCCACTTTTCCCATATATTTACGGGTTGATTCCGTTAGGCGCAGACGGATATCGACGATCTTATTCGCTTCATCTTTTTGCAGTTGTTCCCGCAGGGGGGTGATCGAGGTGTCGAGATAGCCTTGGGCGAGATAAAGTTGAATCATCGCCAATTCCTGATCCCGCAGGCTGGAATAGGAGAAGAGATCGCCCGGCTTCATTTGGATTTTGGAAAGCAATTCTTCGCGGGAAAAGATTGTGTTGCCCTCGACTTCGAAATCGCCGAGGGTATAAGGCAATCCCTCTTCGATCAGGAACTTGATCCGCAATCCTTTTTCCAGTTCTTCCACCGGAGCGAGAGTAACTTTCACATCAAGATACCCCACGTTCCAATAGGCGAGAGTAATGAGGTCGATATCCTGTTTGGCGGCGGTCTCGTCATATTGCCGTTGGATGATGAACCACCAGGATTCCTTGGTTTGGATCGTCTTTTTCAGCGCTTTATCGGTAAGAATCGTATTGCCTTCGAAAACGACTTTTTTGACGGGCATTTTCTTGCCCTCGTCGATGGCGAAGACGATGTCGACGGCTTGCGGGGCGCTGACACTGGCCACCGTCCACGAAACCTTGGAGTTGGGAAACGATTTTTTCGTGTACCAATCCTGGATTTTCTTTTTGTAGTTTTCCGCCGCCTCCGGACTGAAAAAGAGGCGGGATTTCTTATCGAAGCCTACTTCCTCGTCCAATTTTTTCTTTTTGAATTTCTTATTGCCGGCATATTGCAGATCGTGGACGATATTTTTTTCCACGACTTTGAAAATCAAATCCGATCCCGACATTTCGGAGGAGACGTCTTGGAAAAAGCCTAACGCCCAGACGGCGCGGATATCGTCGCGGATTTGCTGCCGAACGATGGAGGAAGCGAAATCGTCGCCCGGACGGGTTTCGATCACCTCCCGGATCTCCTTCTCCTGCACATGAACTATTCCTTGAATGACGATCTTCTGAATCGGCTCCGCAAATGAAGCCGCCGAGAACGCCGCGAGCAGCATTCCCAGTCCTAGCCGTATCATGCCAATGCGCGGATTCAGACCACCACCTCCCTTGGTTGCGCCTTGCGGAAGAGAAGTTCCCCTTCCCCGACATCCACAATCACTTCATCGTTATTTTTGAACCGCCCGCGAAGAACTTCTTCGGACAGGGGGTCCTCGAGATATTTCTGGATCGTGCGTTTCAATGGACGAGCACCATACGCCTTATCGAAACCTTTGTCAACCAGGAACGACTTAGCTGCATCGGTTAAAACCATTTTTAACGCATGGGGATCGAGCCGTTTTTGAACGTCGGCGAGCATGATGCTGCAGATTTTCATCACATGTTCGCGCTCCAGTTCATGGAAGACGACGACCTCATCGACGCGATTGAGAAATTCGGGCCGGAAGGTCCGCTTCAACTCGCTTATGATTTTGTCCTTCATGGCGGCATAGGAGGCGGAGGCTTCTTCCGGAGCGAAGCCTAATGTTACCCGTTTGGTGATTTCCTGAGAGCCGATGTTGGAGGTCATAATCAGGATCGTATGCCGGAAATCCACCTTGTGTCCGGTCGTGTCGGTCAAGCGGCCTTCCTCCAGAACCTGGAGAAGAATGTTATACACGTCCGGATGCGCTTTTTCAATCTCGTCGAGGCAGATGACGGAATAGGGTTTGCGGCGCACTTTCTCCGTGAGCTGTCCGCCTTCGTCGTGACCGATATAGCCGGGAGGGGCGCCCACGAGGCGGGAGACGGCGAATTTCTCCATATATTCCGACATATCCACCGTAATGAGGGCGTCCTCGTTGCCGAACATGAATTCCGCCAAGGTTTTGGCCAGATGGGTTTTGCCGGTGCCGGTGGGTCCAAGGAAGAAAAAGGAGCCGATGGGGCGCTTTTGGTTGGAGAGACCGGCGCGGGAGCGGCGAATGGCCTTGGCGATCATGTTGATGGCTTCGTTCTGGCCGATGATGCGGCGGTGTAGTTCCTCCTCGATGCGCAGGAGGCGTTCGGATTCCTTCTCTTCGATGCGGACGATGGGGATGCCCGTCCACTTGGAGACGATGTAGGCGATGTCGTTATCGTCGACGTTGGTCTCCTGGCCGGGCTTGTTGCGGGCTTCTTCCCATTCGTTGATCAGCCGCGTCTGCTTTTCGCGCAGTTCCTCGCGGCGCTGCTTCAATACGAGGCATTTTTCGAATTCTTCCGCGACGGTGGCCGCTTCGATTTCCTTCATAATCTGGTTGATTTCGTCTTCGATCTCCCGCAGGTTCTTGGGCCGGGTAGTGGCTTGCAGCCGGGCGCGCGAACCAGCTTCGTCGATGAGGTCGATGGCTTTATCGGGAAGGTAGCGCTCGGTGACGTAGCGGTCGGAAAGTTCGGCGGCGCACCGGATGGCCTTGTCCGTGAAGCGGACGCGGTGATGGGCTTCGTATTTGTCCCGCAATCCTTCGAGGATGCGGATGGTTTGTTCCACGGAAGGCGGATCGATCATGACCGTCTGGAAGCGGCGTTCCAAGGCGCTGTCTTTTTCGATGTATTTGCGGTATTCCTCCAAGGTGGTGGCGCCGATGCATTGGAGTTCGCCGCGCGAGAGAGCGGGCTTCAACATATTGGAAGCGTCCATCGATCCTTCGGCGGCGCCGGCGCCTACGAGCGTGTGAAGTTCGTCGATGAAGAGAATGATGTCGCTGGAACGGCGGATTTCTTCCAGGACGGCTTTCAGGCGTTCTTCGAACTGCCCCCGGTATTTCGTGCCCGCCACCAATCCTGCGAGATCGAGCGTAATGAGGCGGCGGTTGAGAAGCAGGTCGGGGACGGTGCGGGTGATAATCTGTTGGGCCAGACCTTCGGCGATGGCGGTTTTGCCGACGCCCGCTTCTCCGATGAGGACGGGATTGTTCTTGGTGCGGCGGCAGAGGATTTGGATCACGCGCTCGATTTCGTCCTGGCGTCCGATGACGGGATCCAATTTATTGAGGCGGGCGAGGTCGGTCAGATCGGCGCCAAAAGCGTCGAGAGCCGGGGTTTTGCTTTTCGCTTTGCCTGCGGCTACCGCTTCCTGCGGTCCGCCGCCCATGAGTCGGAGAATTTCGCTGCGGGCCTTGATCAGGTCGATGCCGTGGCTGGCGAGAACGCGGGCGGCCAACCCTTCGCTTTCCCGAATCACGCCGAGAAGCAGATGCTCCGTGCCGATGAAATTCACGCCGAAAGCCTGCGCTTCCTGATAGGCGAATTCGATGGCGCGCTTTCCGCTGGGGGAAAGGGAAATGGTGCTGTCGGAAACGCCTCCGCTCGACTCGTGGCTGAGGTTTTTGAGAATTTCCATGCGCAGCGATTCCAGATTGAGGCCCATATTGCGCATGGCGGTTGCGGCGACGCCTTCTCCTTCGGCGATCAAGCCGAGAAGAATATGCTCCGTGGCGGCGTGGCTTCCGCCGATGCGGGCGGCCTCTTCTTTTGCGCGCTTCATCACCAGCCGAGCGCGTTCGGTAAGTCGATCGAACATCATCTTTCACTTCTCCTCAACACGGCGGCGCGTTTATCTCAATTCAAAAAAATGCGCCGCCGCCGTCATCATTGCCGATATTCTTGCAAAGCGCTTGCAAAATTCCTTTATTCCTCCCCCAAGCCTGGGGGAGGTTAGGAGGGGGTTGTCTTAAGTCCATTAAAATCAACCCCCCTCTAACTCCCCCCAAGCTTGGGGGAGAATATAAAAGCAGACTTAATCAATTTTGCACGAGCCTTTTGTTTCAACGATTATTGCCATTGGAAAACGGCGTCAACCGCCCAGCGAGGCGGCGGAACGGCGTTCGCCCCCATTTCTTATCCATTCGCGCACTTGCCCAGCGCGAACCTCATCCCGTTCGCCGGCGGATAACGATTTGCCCACGCTTTTTTGAAGATGAGCGGGCCGCATCCAGATGATCGCTTCGTTAATGCTTTCATAGGATGGACGTTCCAGGATGCCCAGGCTGCGTCCGAGACGGATCAACGAGAGAAGTTCGATCGCCTCGTTGGAAGAGAGTACGCGCGCTTGACTAAGTACGGCGTAGGCCCGCCACACTTTATCTTCAACGGATGTGGATTTTTCTTCCATCATCCGGGATTCCGCCTTTTGCTCCTGTTCGATGATATGCTTTAGAATTTTCTCGATTTTATCGATCGTTTCCTCTTCGCCGATGCCGAGGGTCCATTGGTTGGAAACCTGAAAAAGATTCCCTACAATCTCGCTGCCTTCGCCGGAGAGCCCGCGAACCGTCAATCCCATCTGCGTTACGGCGTTCAGCACTTTTTCGATGCGGCGCGACATGACCAAGGCGGGCAAATGGATCATCACCGAACAACGGATGCCGGTGCCGACGTTCGTGGGACAGGCGGTGAGATAACCTAAAGAGTTGGAAAAAGAGTAGGAAAGACGGTTCTCCAACTCGTCGTCGTACGAATCGATCCGCTCCCACGTCTGCCGCAGATTGGAACCGGCGGAAAGAACCTGCATTCGGATATGATCTTCTTCGTTGATCATTACGCTGGCCGTTTGCCGAGGGTGAATGGCGACGTAGCGCTCGAGGCCGCTTTTGACTAATTCACGGCTGATCATGTAGCGTTCGGCGAGAAAATGGCGATCCAAAGATTCCAGTTCTTCGATATCGAACAATTCCAATTCATGGAGTTGCGGAGACGACTGAATGGATTCCTTCACCTCGTCGGCGATGCGTTTGAGATCGGAAGAGGAAGCCCATTGGGAGAAGGGGTAATCTTCGATATTTCTAGCCAAACGGACGCGGCTGCTCACGACGAGGGCGTTGGATACGTCGCCGGTCTTGAGCCATCCGCATTCGGCAAGATGATTTTTCGGCAAACTCGCCATACGATCGATTCCTTGCCGCCGGGAAACGAATTTCCCCAGCGCTTTTCCTTGTCTATCCCAACCGCCGAATCGCGGCGCATCTCTCAATCTACGAAATCGCCCAAATCGGCTTCGAGACGCCGAATTTGGTCCCTCAACTGAGCGGCCATTTCAAAATGCTCCTGAATGACGGCGTCCTTCAATTGCAGCCGCAGTTCCGTAATATCGCGCTTGAGAGTCAACCGTTCGTTGCCTCTATCGGGCACTTTTCCTATATGTTTCATCTCTTTTTGCATTTTTTGGAGCAGCGGTCTGAGTTGGACGGAAAACGTGTCGTAGCAGCTCGAGCATCCAAGCCTTCCGCTTTCTTTAAAAGCATTATAAGACAAGCCGCAGGAGGGACAGGTTTTTTGTGTGTCTTCGTCCACCCGCTGCGCCGCTTCTCCGGCGGGCGCGCCGGTGAGAAATTGTTCGACCGAGAAAGAAGTATTGATCGACGGCCCCGTGATGCCTTTTTCGTTGGCGCACGCAGGGCAAATATGCAAAGAGAATTTCTTGTCGTTGACAATTTGCGTGATATGAAGTTTCGCCGGATTTTTTTTGCATATGTCGCAAATCATCATCTCATCCATTCCTTGGGTGAAGCCAACATCGTTTTTCGAAAGATCGTCTTGAATAATCTTTTACCATTAAAAATTATACTCTCTTCATTCCGAAATGCGGACTCATTCTCTTCAAGAACGATTTTCTTCTCTTTCCGCAAAGCGAGGCAACCGTTCCGGCCTCTTTTTCCGGCGTCAACCGTATACGGCAATGCCGTCGTTTTCCGTCAGAGCGACGAAGGCTTGCGCCAATTTCAGCGTAACCGGACCGGGCGCGCCGGAACCGATCGCGCGGGCGTTAATCGCCGTGACGGGAACGACGCGGGCGGCTGTGCCGGTCACGAAGCATTCTTCCGCACCGAATAGATCGGCCAAAGTTACATGCGTTTCCCGGCAAGGAATTCCGAGCTGGCCCGCCAAATCGATCACTGCTTCCCGCGTGATGCCGGGGAGTGCGCCGTCGGTTATGGGCGGAGTGGAAACAGCGCCGCCGTTGACGATGAAGAGGTTGTCGGCGGTAGCTTCCACGACATACCCTTCATGGTTCAAGAAGATGGCTTCCGCCGCGCCTTCGCGGTTCGCATCCAATTTCGCGAGAACGTTATTCAAATAATTAAGCGATTTGACTTGCGGCGGCAGTGAATCAACGGGATTGCGGCGAATCGCCGTAGTAACCAGAGACAATCCTTTTTCATAAAATTCCTTGGGATAGAGTTTCAGCCGGGTGACGACCACGATGATGTTGGGCTTGGGACATTTGCGAGGGTCTAAACCAAGGTCCCCGTCCCCTCGGCTGACGATCAATCGAATGTATAACGGATCGCCGTTATTCTGCAACGAGACGGAGTTTTTCTCCGCCCAGGCGTGGACTACGCGGCGCAATTCGTCGAGAATCTCTTGTTGGGAATATCCAATATTCAAGTCTATTACTTTCGCCGAACGAAACAAGCGGGCGACATGGCGCTCTCCCCGGAAGATTTTATCGCGGTAGACGCGAATGCCTTCGAAGACGCCGTCTCCATATAAGAAGCCGTGATCGAAGATGGAGATTTTCGCCTCTTCGGGAGCGCATAATTGAAAATTGATTGAGATGGCTGCCACAGTCGAAGACATAGATTTTAACGCCTCCTATTGGAAAAATCCATCGTCTTATCTTTTATTGGCGAATCGACGAGGGAGAAATGACACTGCTTTCAACCGATTATTGTTCTTTTATTTTTCATGGAAAATAACGTTTGGCTACCGTTGCGAAGCATTTTTTCGCCATAGCGTCCGCTCTAAATGAGGCGAGAATGCTGAACTCCAAGAAATAGAAGCAGTTGCAAAGAAGCATTCAGACGATAATCCACTTCGGCGATTCTAAAAGTCTACATGAACCTCTATTTATCTCCAAGGCGGGGGGAGAGGGGACGAAGAAAATTGACGCCGGTTTGGGGATCGCGTCCGAAGATATAGGAAGAACGGCCGGGAAAAGAACGCGCTAATTCCGTATTTTGGGCGCCCATATCCCAGATATAAACAACTTCGGAGGAATCGGGGAAAGGGGAATTGCGGATGAGATCGCCCTGAGTCATATCGCCGCTGGGAGCGCTGACGAACACGAGGGCGTTATGCAGATGGAAATGATCCGCCAGGCGGTATAGGCTCTGCCGCCGATAGATTTGATGGGAATAAAAACGCCAATGAATACCAACCATCATTCCATCGGCGCCCAGCAGGATAATCAAAACAACGAGAAGAATATTACGCTTCGTTTTTACGAATCGAACCCTCAATTCCTCAAGCCAAGGCGCGGCGAGTAATGATAGCGGCAGAAGCGCTTCGAAATAGAAGCGCGGGCCGTATTGATTGCCGCCGTCCGAGGGATAGAAAAAATAAGCGAGAGGCAGCGCCAAGGCGCTGAGGGCGAATACGCGCGTCCACGCCAGCGCCAGAGAGCGCCTTTTCCAAGCGCCCCAAAAAGCGGCGAGAGGCAAGGCGGGAAAGGTCCAGAGAAAAAGGCGCCCTAGATTGCGGAACATGTAAGTCAACGCTTGGGCAGGGCCGAAAGGCTTGATCTCCACATAATCGAAGAGCCGGATTTCGCGAGGGCCGAAGCCGAGACGTTCGCCGGGCAGAAGATAACGCGGCGGGTGAAGCCAGAAGCCGGTCAGGGCATGGTTATAAAGAAGATAAACGATGCCTATCGGCAGAGCGCCTAAGACGAATAGAACTGCGAAGCGCCAGCGAAGACGCGACTGAAAAAAGAAGTAAACCAAGGGCGGCGATAAAAGAGCCAGGCAGGTCATTTCGCGTATGGCAAACGTCCAGGAAAAGAAGAATCCCGCCAAAAGCGCCGCCGAATATCGCTCTTCCTGTCCCCATTTTATGAAAAAGAGAAATGTCAACGATGCGCCCAACAAGCAAGCGGTATGAGAAAAGTACGACGCGCCGTTGAAGAGAAAGCAGGGAGAGAAAAGCAACAAACCCACGACGATCCATGCGGATGTTCGCCCCAGCGCTCTGCGGGCGGCGAAGAAAACGGCGGCGAGCGTCAAGGCGCAAAGCAATGGATTGACAATCTGCGGCGCTCCCGCCATTACGCCGAGCGAGAGAATCGCTGGCCAGCCGGGCGGGAAAATAGAGAATACGCGATCCAGCCGCGCAACAATATAAAATGGGGAAATGTAAGGTTGCTGCAGATGGGCGGGAACCGTCAGCTTCCCCATTGCGAAAATCTGCGTTTGAAAAAGATAAGCGTGCTCGTCGGCGGAATTGGGGAAGTTATTCAGCGCATATTGGTTGATGGCGAGAGCAGCGGCCGCCGCCGCCAAGAGGACGGCGAGCAGAATCATGGCGTCTTTACGTGTCATACGCTGCGAGGCGGGGGAGGAATTCATCGCGAAGGATCGTTTCTATCTCAATTTCCGTTATAATCTTGTCAACTCCACAAAGGAAGATTATAGAATGAATGAGGCGTCCCGCGAACCATCGAACCGCGCATGGCTTATCGCAGCGTCATGGACTTTAAAAATCCTGATTGCCGGACTCGCGCTCGTTCTCGCGGGATGGTTCATTCTAGGAAAGATTCGGCAGGATCATTTCATCCGCACGCAAGCGAGAATCGCGTTAACGCAGCAGAACTTGAAAGTCCTATCTTCCGCCATAGACGCCTATTGTTCTCTCCTCCAGCAACCGCCGCCGCCGATGCAGGATCGCTTCGATCTCTCCACTCTGCGCATCCTGGACGCTTCCGGCGCGGCGTTGAGCGATCCCATCGCCGCCCTGCCGTTGGCGGCGATAGATCCCTTTGCGATAAGAGCGGCGCCTCTCTTTTATTACTACACGTTGAAGGACAAGTATCTCCTGGTCAGCCCCGGTCCGGATCAAAAACTGGATATCGACTCTAAAACCGCCCTCGCTTTCCTGCTCGGAGAAGACAATTTAAGCCCCTTCACCTTCGATCCTACCAATGGTCTTGGCGTTCCCTTCACAGATAAGCGCAGCAGTGGAGGAGATATCTGGGCGTCGAACCTGCCATCGAAAACTTCGTGGAAAGAGGGCGGGATTGTGGAGTGAGGATTCTAAAAGACAGTAGATGGATATAATTTAACGATCCGTTTTATGTTACGGCTAATTCGTCCACTTTGCGGATACCCGGAAGATTGCCGCTTGTTAGGTCATGGTATAAATCCCGCAAATGATCCTTGAGATCCTCCAGCGTTTCTCCTTGCGTCCAATAATCGGGATAGTCCTGAAAATATCCGATCCCAAAGCCGTCTTCCTCCCAATGGACATATTTGACGGTTTGCATTTGTATTCTTCTTACCCAAGAGGCGCTGGGCGGTTCGGGTTTTTGACTCATCCTTTGAGAATTTATTGTAATCGTTACTGATGAACCGAACAACTACGAGACTCAGTCCCGCCGCCAATCCATGATTCCGGCGGAATCGGCGCTAATATTCCAAATATTAATGGTTCCATCCTCATGTCCGGTGGCTAGGCGGGCGCCGTCTTGAGAAAAATCCAATGAGGTAATAGAACTAGTTGGCCGAGGAAAGGCAAGAAGCGATTCGCTCTCGATATCGTACAAAAGCAAAGCGCTTTCGGCGCCTTGTGTGGAAAAGAACACCTTTTTCCCATCGGGGGAAAATGTAACGAATCCTTTAGTTCCATCGTAATCGATGAATGTTTCCATCCGTTTCTCTCTCGTGGCCGCATCGAAAAACCGAAGCGTCAAGCGGGATGGTTTATTAATGGCGGCGGCGTACTGCTCCCCATTATCCAGAAAAGCGAAATCCTGCGCGCCTAGAAAATCAGGAAGAGACGATAACTTAATTCGTTTAATACGATAGCCTTCGCTGAAGTCGTAGAGGTAGGCCGATTCATCGCCCCATATAAGAAGATGGCGTCCCGTTGGCGAAAATGCCGATTTGTTGAAATATTCCCTA
>JBFMBP010000063.1 GCA_040755155.1 Candidatus Omnitrophota bacterium
GTAACCTCACCTGTTCATCCGTGACCATTCCAACCTCCTTCTTCGAGATTGGGATCACTTTATCTCGTCTCTTCAAACCGGGAATTTTAATTGTCGTCAGGAGGGAATTTTAATTGTCGCTGATCAGCAGAGAGAGTAATAGACCTCCGCCATTCTTGAACCTGTTGGAAGAAACACTGTAATTCGGCTTCCTCCCCGCGCAAAATTCCATCCCGCGAACGCAGGGCGTATATCCATTGATCGTGAAGGCTGTCGAATGAGGTTTTTCTGGTTTTGGCGCTCTTTTTTTCAGGAGCGGGCGCCAATTTTTCCGAACCGCCGGATCGCGCCAGATAATCAACCAGGATTTCAATAAAGCCGGTCAGGAGGGGGAGAGGATGGCCAGACGGTTCCTGGTTTCCATCCAGGGAATACGCTCGACAAACCGCAGGCATAGCTCGCGCGAGTTTGGATAGGGTTTCTCGATCGTCCGATTGGATAACCGGTTTCCAAGCGCTGCAATAGGTTTCCCGGTACTGAATCAAATCCGGAAGATATTGCTGGCGGGCGACTAAACTTCCAGCAAACCGCAAGGCTGCCGCCCAAAAAGCCAAATCGGAACCGATCAGAATTCCCGGCGACAACAATTCTTTGCCTATACAACGGCATAGCAATCGGACGGTATTCTCCAGCGTTAATTCCAGCGCCGTCACTTGCCAGAACCTCCATGCCATCCCAGTTTTTTTGGAAGGTCCTTCATCGATCAACGGACTGGAGGCTGCCGGTTTGTCTTCGTAAGTTGGCAGCCATGCAAAGATTTTCCGTCCCTTCCATTGGGAAGCATCGAGAGTCCCATCGATGCTTGAAACCATCTCGGACAAGGAAGCCATTCCGGCGTCATAGGGTGAAAGACGATTTGAGTTTTTAGTGGATTTCTTTTTCTTTCGCGTTGGATCGCCAGGAATTTCCAAGGGAGTTTCACCCCAAACCAGAAACTGATTCTCAACATAACCGGCATGAAGCAGGATCATGGATCGATTTCTCCAAGTAATATGAACGGATTGCGCATATTTCATCCGCACATCCGAAATATGAAACTCATTATGGATTAGGCATCAAGATAAAATCAACTGCAGCCGGTATCGGCGTTCGATAATATGTCTCCGCCAACTGTATGAATAACGTCCTGTTGTTCCTTTTTAAGTGATCGGATTTCCAAAGATTTTCCCATCGTCAAAGCGAAACATTTATAAGCCTGGATCCATTTCTCCGCCTACATGGCTGAAAAACAACTCATCGACAAGAAAGCCCTGGCGCGGGTGCTCGAACAAAAGTTCGATCTTACTCACGCAAAATCTCAACGCATAGTTGCCAAAATTATCCATGCTCTTTCGGATGGATTGGTAAGAGGAGAGCGGGTGCTTTTAGTGGGATTTGGCTCGTTTCATTTGCAACGCCGCAAATCCCACCGCATCATGCATCCCGCCAACCGCCAGCTCATCGAAATTCCCGAGCGGTTGGCGCTGGTATTTCGGCCAGGGAAAAGCCTCAAAAAGCAACTGCTCAATTCACCGAAGTGGCTTGAATCCCATAGCCCGGAGAGTTCGTCGCCGATTCCAGAGAATCAACCTCCATCCTTTGCTCCATCCCTTGGATAATCGCCGCCGCGCACTGGCGGATTCGTTCCAGCTGTTGCATCAAAGCCTTTTTATTCCCATCCCAGGTTTGAATGTAATCGGCGCTGGCGGTTATGGCCTGCATCCCAAAGCGTTCGCAAACTACGCAAGCCGCTGCATCGGCCTCCAACTCCTGAGTTTTCCTATCGGCAGCCGGCGAATCACCTTCGAAATGAAGCATAACGTGGGTTGCTTCGTGAACCATGGTGGAGAACGTTTCCGCTGGATCCATGCCGGGTTTGATTCGAATCGCATTCTTATACGATAGCCCCAAGGCGCTGCCGGTTTCTCCGTATTCCAGGGCGATCCCTCGGTCGCGGATCAGGCTTTCAAGAATGGGAATCAGTTTTTCTGCGTCGCCCTGGGCTTTTGAGGTCTGCGGCAAATCCTCTCCGGACGTTTGCGAGAGATCAAAGACATGGGCCACTCGAAAATAAGTAACCAATTCCGACTCTTCTTTCAACTCTTCCTCCGAACAATCCGATTCAAAATCCTTCTTCGGCTTACGCGACGCGCACGGAGCGAAAATCCGAATTCCTTTCTCGCCCTTTTTTATATACCGATGGAATTGATTCCATGCCCGGTATCCTGCTACCTGACTGGCCTGGGGCATCTGGGCGAAAATCAACAGCTGGTTTCCGACCGAATAGCGAGGAAATTTCGCCATAATCTTCAAATAATTCTTCATCTCGCCGGAAAGGCCATGCTCCAATTGTTCTCCGAGCCGATCCAGAGTCTCTTGGATCATTCGCTTTCCATCGTCGATAAACGAATCTCGCTTACAACCCGCCTCCTTGCCGGTCTGCGATTCCGCCTGGATTGTCTCACTCAATCTCTTCACCTCCGGCCAACTGGCCATCCAACGCCAGTTGGCGGAAGGCGTTTCAAATCATCCCCCCGATTTCCGCTTCCATCGCGGCGATGAATTCATCGCCGTTCGCCATTTCCAATAAGACCGCATCCCGCATATCCGGATCGCGTCGAAAGCGCTCGGACGGATAGTTGAATTTCTCTTCCATTTTTTCCCTCCGAAGACGTTTGGTTGTCTTCAAGCGAAAAGACAACCGAACCGCGCAATAGATTCCTGGTAATGATAATGATCGAATGAAGTGGAAAACCGAAAAGTATTTATAGAAGCCGCGTCACTACTATGACATGGAGAAAACTACCCAACCCGAAGCGATGAATTCGCAACCGCCATGGAGAAAAAGTAAAGACTTCTATCGAGTACTAAACCGCATTCGCGCGCAGTTGCGGGACATGGATTCCAAGTTGGAGTATTTAATCGAACAGAACTCCGAGCATTTCCGGTGTCTGGCGGGGTATGAAATCGAGAAAATCCGACATAAGAGATGACGAACCGGCAAAAAGTAATGTAAAAAAAATCCAGAAAAAAAGAGGCGTGCGGTGGAAAAATATATTATTGTAAGTATAATATATTCAGCAATAAATGCGAATCCTTTCCAGAATCTTTCCTCACGATTATGCACAGAATCGACGATCATTATACGGAAACCTTATTCGACGAATGGGGTCATATTGGTACTAAGCGCCGGTAACTTTTGAAAGCCGGTTGGGCGGGCGTGTTCCGAAAATACCTTCTTGAGGAATTGCCGCTGGAGAATGTCCGGGCGCGTTTTCATGAGTCGATGGGGCGTCCCAGCAAACTAAATGAAAGATGGATGGAACCTAGGATTCATGTCAAAATATAAAGTCCCATTGGATACGGGCGTTGGTCAGATAGCCAGCCCGTTCAGCGTCATGACGGCGAGTGGATCACTTCCTCCCGGCGAACTGTATACGTTGTATTCTTCCAAGTAATTTTCGGATCGCCGAAAGCATGAAAGATGCGTACCGATCCGGTGGATTGGAGATTTTTTCCAGCTTGCGCTTGGATGGTAAAGAGGGAACCGTCTGGATAATTCATGCCGTTCCAACGGTTGGCGTAAAAAGCCGCATATCCGGGACTCTCAATAATGAATCCCCAAGGGGGCAATAGAACTTCTCCTCCCCATTGCGATTGAATCTCCACTTCCTTGGCGCCAAAATTCACCGCCACCCGGGCGCTTTTTCGACCCTTGCCGTATACAGCCTGACGAAGCGCGCCGTCGGGCGTAAGCCATTCCAAATGGATCAAACGTTGATAGGCGGTAGCTTGATGCAGCGGTCCCAATATTTCATGCGTGTTTTTCAAAAAGACGTCCGTGGGATGGAATCCTTCCGCCCAGCCGTTATCCGTGCGGGTGAAGCAAGCGCGATCTCCCGATGGATCATTATTTATGGATTTTTCTTTCCAATAGAGATGATCGGGGATGGAATGGTAATGGAGCGGTCGGGCCGTGAGAATGTGATGAGCCACATATTCGGCGGATTCTTCGGCGGAATACCCATACTTGCCATAACAGATTTGACAGTCGTGATAGACCATTTCCCAGAAAGGGATCACTCGGGCGCCGAGGCTTTCCGGTTTAAGTTGGTGGAAATAATTACCAGCTACGCCTACCAATCCCTCGAAAAAATCACTGCAAGGCAAAGCCCATTCTCTCCCGCATTCACTGCCGAAGAGCCCGAAAATCTTACGCGCGTTATTGCTGAGCTGAATTTTCCAAGCGATGTCCTCATTTCGGTCGATCCGATGATTGGGATCGGCGCACTCGCGCGGTCCGACGGCGTAAGTGGTGTCGATGAAATAACTCCAGGGTTCAAATAACTTATGGATGGAAGGAAGGTTTTGAGGCCGCATCGCCAATTCGACTTGCTTGGGCGCGCAAACCATATACGCTCTTCCGCCCATCCACCGTCCGCCCTGGATTAGGGAACCATCCGCGCGCTTTTCGATATACGCGGGATTCCAACTCTTCGCGTCTTGATACATATCCTGATAGTTATCATGCAGGCTGGCAACATACCCCAACTTCTGGACGCGTTGGATCGCCCCGGCTAGCGCATCGTTGCCGCCGCATTCGGGATTGGCGGGAAGATCATCCGGATGACGGACGTCATAGCCGCCTTCCGTCCAACCGCCAAGCGTAAACAGGCAGCGGGTAATGCCGAGATCGTTGCGAAGGTGTTCCGCCACGTCGGCCGCTTCATCGAACGTCCAATGCACTTCCACCGATTCTTCCTTAGTGCTCTCCTCGTTCATTCTGCGCGCCAGGCACATCCACAGTTTGACGTTCGCCGCGCCGACAAGCCGTTCCGCGTGTGTATCGCGACGGACTTTATCACGTAAAGTGACCGCCAGTCCTTTTCGTTCGGCTATTCGCCGATAAGCAGCCGCAATCGTGTTCCAGTCCCCTTTGCCCAACGGCGTCAAACGCACGACGCGAGCCGTTTCTCGAAGTCGCAATTCCGTCGTGAGCTGCTGCCGGGGCGCTGGTCCCTCCTGAACAACGCTTTCTATATCCGGCCAAACGTAGGCGCCATCCCAAGTCAATACCAACGCAGATCCACTTTTGAGAAAGCCCAGCATGTTCATATGACAACCTTCATACTCGGAAGTTCCGAAGGTCTTTTTAAAGGCCACTCCACTATTCGCAGGAATCAACAGGCCTTCGCGGCAGGGTACGATAATATTTCCGTCTTCGCTGTCAGCGACTGTAAGCGCGTCTTTCATGACGTGAATTTCATCGCGGTTTTGGCCGTCGTAATGAATTTCAAGGGTGCGGCCTGAGTGGATCAGATTGAAAGTAACACTGAAGTCATTTCGGCTCGTAAGGCGCGCCATTTTCGCAGAATGTTTAACCTGGATGAATTCTAATTCTGTATCCTTGAACCATCCGGGTTCTGCGGTTCCCTCGGACGGCCATGCCGCATTCGATTTCTTATCCAAGAGCGACCAGGCGCCTTTTTCTGGATCTATCTTGACTAAAACCGATGAACTCTCCAGGCGAATAAGCTCATGCGCGGAAAGCGAAGTCTTTTCGAATCCAACGAGAAGAACCAAGACAATGACGGCCAACCATCTCCATAATCCTGCCAAGCGTCCGATATAGGAACATTTCATTGCTTTTTCTCCCTGAATCCATTGAGTGGAACTCGAATAGGATTTATTCGATGCGTAGGAACTGTAAGAGCGTATGAAAAGCAAAAATATGCACATAATTTCGTATCACTCACCATATCTTCACTCTCTTTTCCGGCTGTTTCAATCCGGCGGCGACGGCGCGCTGACGGAGTTTATCGCCGCTGGCGTTATCCGCTTCAAAGAACAAAACTCCCACTACTTTCGGATATCCATTCAGCGCTTCCAAGGCTTTCGCCCAAGGCTCGGGATATTTCTCGCGAAGCGTCTGAGCCAGGTCGAGGCAGATAGCCTCATAGGCGGCGCGCGCCCTTTGCCGATCGCTAACGCCTCGCGCAACGCCTTCTTCAATCTCGGTTTTCATGCTGTCGCGAAGCCGGGCGAACTGTTCGACCGGATCCGGCAGCGGTTCGAGGTTTTCGGGTTCTTCGATCTGGATTTGGTAAAATGTCTTGCCGTTTTGGGTGATTATCTTCCCGCCCTGCTCGATGATGACTTTTTCGGCCAGGGCGATAAGCCGGTCGCCGAAACGGGTAAGCGTTTCGTCCATCGGCATACAATCTCGAGTGGTGTTGCGATAGAGGTCGGCGATATTCCACCCCTGAGCCATCATCCACTTCCACCCCATCCGCACGCCGACGATGGCGCCGGCGGTGGCTGCGTTGTTGTCGGCGTCCCAGCCGAAATTGAAGGCGGCAATCGAAGTTTTGACGTAATCGCCCCGGCCGTAAAGCAGCGCTCCGATGACGGATGCCGTATTCAACTCAAAACCGTTACGGTCGCGCGTCGCCCCATTGAAATGGGTATATTTCTCCTTGATGAGTTTGCGGGTGGCGCGATAGTCGGTTGGGTTCTGCTTATGCCAGGCGCGAACAGCGCTGACAACCTGATGGACAACGCACTTCGGATCCACGGCGGCTAAACCGGCGTCGAGTATCTCCTCCATATCGCCGATGAGGAACGCAGCGGCGATCATCGCGTCGAACAACTGGGTCGTCTGCGCCGGTTCTCCGCTGATAGTGACATGAGTGTAGTTCAATCCGATGCGTTCCGCCGTTTTCGGCATGCCCGGCGCGATGAGGCCCCAGGATTCGCACACGAACTGGCCGGAAATGTTGAAATCGGACCAGGGATTGAACGGAATGCAGCCGGTCAATGGCGGTTCCATGCCAAGGTCCATGAGTTGGCGGGCGTATTGGTTCGCGCACCAAATCGCCCGGTTGATATGCTTCCGCCACAGCGCCGAGAGGTCTTGGGCTGGAAGCAAGATAGTATTGCGCTCCTGCATGGCGAGGATATAAACCCATTCGAAGTCGGTGTCATCATCGGTCCAGGCCCCCTCGGCCAAATCCGGGGTGTAGGATTCCACCTGGCCCGGCTCGGCAATATATTTCATCTCATGTTTCAATCCATTGAGGTCGCCGAGCACATGGCCGAGCAGGCCGCCGCGAATTCTGTCCTGCACGACCTCGGCGGGGATTTCCACGCTTGCGGCGAATGCGCCGAAGGCAAAAACGCTGCCTACGCCCCATACCATCAGAAAAATAAAGCAACCGTTCATCATTCGCGTAAATATGAAATACGTTTTGGAATTCTCTCCCAGAACATTGATGAGTGCGTTGATCATCGCTATTTACTTTCAACCAAAAGAGTGAGCTGCATCCATTGTCATTACGTTAACTCATAAACTTATAGCAAGTAAAGAAAGAGGGATGGAGGCGCTTGTTTTTCTTGGCGTCGAAATAGCGAATGCGGCGGAGAGGTTCGGGATAATCCAGCGAAGCGTAGCGGCCCGTCAAGCGGATGATCTGATCGCATTGGACGCCAAGCGACTTGTCAACTGGCTGGGAAGAGAGACGACGAAATTGCAGGTTTCGTTTGGCGCGAGTCACAAAAATCGCATGTTTCCGATGGAGCCGGTAGAGACGGGCGAAATCGAGATATCCACGATCCAGCGCATAGATGGAACCCGCTTCGGGAATCAGTTCGTCGAGGATATTGACATCGTGAATTTTCCCCTCGGTGATTCGAATGAACACGGGAATGTTCCCGCGAAGATCCACCAACGTGTGAAGTTTGATAGCCGCTTTGCGCGAGCGAAATCGCGCCCAGGGAAAGAGGGAAAGACAAAGATCGATCATCGACGAATCGAAAGCGTATACGGTTTGCTCCAGTTCGAGTCCCAAGGGTTCGTTGACGTAAAGGGCGCGCGCTTGCGCGATAAGAACTTGAGCGAAATCGGCGTAGATGCGCCAATCCCGATTCTCGTTGGCTTTGGCTAAGGTCGTGCGCGCAATGGGACTTCGAATCCCCATGCGATACAGTTTGCCTTGAACGGAACGCAGACAGACTTCGATATCGCGAAGACTTTCCCGTGAAGTCAATTGCGCGAAAGCCATACAGAGATAGTGATCGTAACAAGAAAAGGATTTGACTTTGTAATGACCGCGATAACGATGGACGCATCGACGAAACTCGTGCTTGGGCAAGAAATCCATGAGTTGCGTGAACAAGGTTTGGCCAGCATTCATATCGATTTTCCTTCCGCAGGGGAAGAGAATTATCGCTGGAAAACCATTGGGATTTCAAATCGATTACGCTCATTACTTACTATATCCTATTGTAATTCAATGCGTTATAACATTTTTCTTTTTCAACGTCGGGACAGTAGTGATTCTCTATATAGCCGTCATGCTTTCCCTTCACGCCAAGCGCTTTGGCAAAGTCCATAGCCACAGAGGGCTTCTCGGTCAGAATTAGTGTTTTCACAGGATTGGCTCAATCGCTATTAAAAGTAATAGAAAGTTCAGGCTGAATCACTAATCAACTTTTCAAATCTATTCAAATTCTCCAAGCAATAATCCATCATGGCGCATACAAGTTCTTCTTCCATCAAATCGGCGACATAATGAGCGGCTAAATAACAAAAACAGAAAGCGAATAGCGGCGACTTATGGAGAAACTCTCCCCCCTCCGCATCCTCGGTGGCAACATAACTGGCCAAGGTTCCTTCCACGATCTCGCTGCGCCGCTCTTGATCCACGTCCAGGCCGCGAAACTTTATGCAGACGTGAGGAGCGAGATGGAAAAGTTCCGCGTCCGTTAACGGATATCCCCGCGTCAATTCACCAAAAACCTTCGCTTCGCTGGCGTCTTTATAAGCCAGCGCCATATCTTGCAACCATTCTTGGCGCGTTTTCGGAAGCCGTCTCTTTTTCATGATTTAATCTTTCAGCCTATTTTCCAAATACGAATAACGCTTCTGCGTCTTATCGTTCTTCACAGCAATTGCCAATGCTTTTCTTGCGCCAATCAGAACCACTAGTTGTTTTCCCCGCGTGACCGCCGTATATAATAGATTGCGCTGCAGCATCACATAATGTTGCGTCAAAAGCGGAATCACTACCGCCGGGTATTCGGAACCTTGCGATTTATGCACTGATACGGCATAGGCCAAATTTATCTCGTCAAGTTCGGAAAAATCATAGACGATTTCCCGGCCGTCAAAATCGATCTTGACCTCTTGCATTTCGGAATCAATCGACCGGATTCGGCCAATATCCCCATTGAAAACCTCTTTATCGTAGTTGTTCCTGATTTGCATCACTTTATCGCCAACCAGGAATTTGCGGCCTCCACGAGCGATCTCTTGATTGGACTTATTCAAAGCGGCCTGCAGTTCGGCATTCATCTTGGCGCCGCCAACCGAGCCTTTTTGCATGGGGGTAATTACTTGAATATCATCAATGGCGTTAAATCCAAATCGTTGAGGGATTCTCTCCCGAACCAGTTTGATGATGGTCTGGATCACGGTTTGCGGATCTTCTTGATGGATGAAATAGAAATCGTCCAACTCTTTATCGTCTTTTTTCAGAATGGGAGAAATCCCCTGGTTGATTCGGTGGGCATTTACGATAATCGTGCTTTCTTTGGCTTGGCGGAAAATTTCGTGGAGTTCGACAACGGGAACCGCCCCGGAATCGATAATATCTCTCAATACATTCCCCGCTCCGACCGAGGGCAATTGATTGACGTCTCCCACCATAAGAAACGCGGCCTGAAGCGGTATGGCTTTGAGCAGGTGATGCATCAGGATCGTATCCACCATGGACATCTCATCGACAATGAGCAGATCGCATTCCAATGGATTTTCCTCGCCGCGCTGAAATCCTCCCTTTCGCTGGTTGTATTCCAAGAGCCGGTGAATCGTTTTCGCTTCATGGCCGGTCGCTTCGCTCATGCGCTTGGCCGCCCTTCCTGTGGGAGCGGCTAATAAAAAATTGATTTTCATGGCGGAAAAGACGGCGAGAATCGATCGTATTATGGTGGTCTTTCCCGTCCCCGGCCCTCCAGTAACCACCAGGATTTTGTTGGTCAGAGATGAAATAACCGCCTCTTTTTGTTTATCGGCCAGCGTGATGGATAATCTCTCTTGCGCCTACTCCAGCGCCTTATCAGCTTTGATGTCCCGGATGCTTTTCTTATGCGCGAGCAGGGCTTTTATCCGCGATGCGATGCTGATCTCCGCAAGATGGAATTTGGCGAGATAAACGGCCTTGGTTCCATCGCTCAATTTTTCGATCACGACTCGGCGTTCTAACGTGATGACATGGAGAGCGTTTTCAATAATTCCCGTGGGAATCTCCCAAATCTTTTCCGATTCTTCCATCAGCAACTCATAGGGATAATAAACATGGCCCTCATCGGATAATTGGTTAAGCACATAGAGGATTCCCGCTTGGGCGCGCAGGTCTGAATCTTTGGCGAATCCAAGTTTTACGGCGATCCGGTCGGCGGTGACAAAACCGATCCCGAAGATATCCGTGGCCAGGCGATAGGGATTCTCTTTCACTACTGATATCGACGCATTGCCGTACTGCCGGAAGATTTTCGTTGCATAGGCGGAACTCACGCCATGGGATTGGAGAAAAATCATGACCTGCCGGATTTCCTTTTGCTCTTCCCAAGCTTTGGAGATCATCTCCACTCGCTTTTTGCCAATGCCTTCCACTTCAACCAGGCGGTTCGCATCACGCTCGATCATATCGAGCGTCTTCTCGCCGAATTTCGCGACGATTCGCTTGGCCATGACCGGCCCGATTCCTTTAATCAAGCCCGATCCCAGATAGCGCTGAATACCGGTTACGGAAGCGGGGACTTTCGATTCGTAATAGACGATTTTGAATTGCTCTCCGAATTTGGGGTGAGTGCTCCATTCCCCTTTCATTTGGATAATCTCGCCTGGATTCAATTCATGCATCGTACCGACAACGGTGTCCAGATCATGCCGTCCGTAAACTTTTACGCGGGCGACAGTATACCCTGTTTCATCGTTGAAATAGGTGATGCGTTCTATCAGCCCTTGCAGTTCGGCGAGCATGAAATCAAACCCATAGAGAATTTTCTTTTCTCGTTCATTTTAGGTTTCATTACAGGAAAATCATAAGCCGTCTTCTTTGGATAAAAAACGTTTTACGGTTTAATGTTATTTTCTTTTTATGAATGATATGGTATTGGAACAGGGGAGGCTCTAGTTCGTGACCAAGAAAGAAATCATTGAAATTGTTACCCGGTGGATGATCGAAAAAGGCGAGAGGATCGACAAGAACCATCTTCGAGGGGTTATAGAATGCGTTCTTGAAGCATTCATCGACTTGCTGGCAAGCGACGGGCGGATTGAAATCCGCGGCTTTGGAATTTTCAAGATCAAAAAGACGCCCGCCCGAGTTGGAAGAAATCCCGTAACCAAAGAAGAAGCAAAAGTTCCTGCCCGCAACATTGTTCAATTCAAAGCGGGGAGATATATGATTGATGCCGTTAATCGTGAATGACTATACGCCTCTTTGACAAACGCGCATCGATTATCTCGAGATAAAAACTATAGATAACGCTTCGTCATCCAAGGCATACCATGTTTTTCCATTTCATCATCGTTTTATTGTCTCATAGCTCGATCTATACATCAAGTTTTGAAATATTGATTTTGAGATGGATTGTGAGTCACAAACAACCGTCACTTTCGCTATTTTGAGGATAAGAGATTTGTCGTCTCAAAAACGACCGTCTTTGAGACAATAGAATCTGGCGCTCTATGGCGCCATCGCTGAGGCTTGGTTTTCGGAGATTTTGTCCTCTGCTTCTTACCGCCAAAGATGAATCTCCTGCTTTCCTCGAGGAGAGAGTTCGTATATACCAAGTGACACCCTCTCAAACCATCCGTACACGTTTTTGTACAAGATATCCCTGGCCTTTGGTTCTCTGAGAATCTGGGCAACGTGTGAAGCCTTAGTCGGCCCTTGCTTCTGAAGTAACCGTGCAATTGCCAAGGCTCGCTGTCGATAGACGGTCATAATGCCCTTTCTCTTCTCTGTCCCGCCAAGATTCGGGTCGCCTACCCGCTTCATGAACTCACAAAGCAGACGCTCCTGGCGGTGCTTCGATTTGCGAGGCCTATACTCGCCGGGATCGAGAAGGACATCTACTTTGCCGGTCTCCTGGTCTGAATCAATCACCAACAGCCCAAGATTAAGCATCCGTAGCAGTTTAACAATATGCCTCCGCCGCCTGTTTGGAATTTTACATTGTTTAGAGATGCCAATGTATACTTTCGGAGTCAGCGATAGCCTTTCAACGGCCTGAAGGACTACATTGAGATTGAGAGAAAGTTTGAGTTCTACGATGACAGGAATTTCCTTGCCGCGTACTGCGAGAACATCGCAGTCCTGGACCTCTCCCTTTACTTCATAATTCTGAGATTCCAGAAACCGCTTAAGGGGCAAATAAAGATCGGATTCCTTCATGTTTATTTCATCTATGCCGAATAACCTAAACTCGGCGACGACCACAATGAGACGCGCCGATTGCAACCGTGATGGCCCGGCGTCGTTCGCTACAGTGCATGGTTAACTGACTTCGCTTGTGCTTATTCATCTAGGATGCGAACCTACACCTTGATTCGTTTTATGCGATGAAGCGTTCACGCCGTTTCTAGCCCTGCCTACTCAGAAACCATCCCGATTGTCCCCAGCCACGTCTCCATCAATTGAGGCCATCCCGTTATCGGAAACTCCGTACGCCGCAGCCCAAACGCATGCCCGCCCTGCGCATATAAATGCATCTCAACAGGAATCCCAGCTTTCTTCAGAGCAGCATAATAAACCAGCGAGTTCTCTACATCGTCCACCGGGTCATCCTCCGCTTGCAGCAAAAACGTTGGCGGCGTACTACTAGTCACAGGAATTTTCGGATTCAACTCAAACTCTTTCGTAGTGTTCTCCAGCATATGTCCCGGATAAAGAGCGACCGCAAAATCCGGGCGGCAGCTTTCTTTGTCCGCCGCATCGACAGCCGAGTACAAACGCTTGTCAAAATGTGTGCTTATCGCCGCCGCCAGATGGCCACCTGCCGAAAACCCAAGCACTCCAATCTTGTGCGGATTAATATGCCACTCGGCGGCGTGAAAGCGTACTAGCCCCACCGTTCTTTGAGTGTCTTCCAATGCCATCGGCGCTTTCGGCTCGACGTGGGATCTGCGTTGTGGGTCCCAATGCGGCCCCGAGCCCGGGACGCGATATTTCAAGAGCACACCCGTGACTCCCTTCAACGCCAGCCATTCACACGCCTCGGCGCCTTCCAGATCAATGGCAAGCCCGTAATAGCCTCCACCTGGAAAGACGACTATCGCAACGCCCGTGTTTTTCCTCTTTGGCGAATAGACCGTCATCGTGGGATGCGAGATGTTCCCCACCCAAAGCCATGGCTTCTCCGCAATTAACTTGTCCGTTACACTCTTAATCGTCTCCGTCTCGGGGGCAGGCTGGGCATCAGGAACCGTTCCTGGCCATACCGGCGTTTGCGTAAGTCCTGGAGATGGCTGCCAATCACTTGCCTGAGCGTTTACACAGCCAAGTGCAGAAACAACACAAACAGCAAATCTCATAAACCTCATTATAATCCAAGCATCTCCTTCCAAAATATTTCTCAAGCCAGCATGCCGTGTCGTAAGTCGTGGAGAAATTTGAAACCTCTAAATACAAATCCATTAATCCGGATTGCCAATTGTGGGAGAAATAGTTTTATATGTCGATAAAAGGCGCTTGTATGCGCATCAATTTCGATGTGAGTTTCACTAACATATCCCCTTTTCCAAGTAGATTTTCCGCCCCAGTCTCATCCAAAATTATCTTGCTTTCCGTGTGACTCGCCACGCGAAATGAGATTCGACCTGGAAGATTTGATTTAATTCGACTGGAAACGGTTTTTGCATCAGGCCGCTGCAATGCGATGATTAAATGGATTCCCGCAGCCCTGGCCATGAAGCCCAACCGTTCGATGCTGCTTTCAATGGTTGCTTTGAAGATTTTATCCGCCATATAATCGGCGTATTCATCAAAGATCATAATCCAGCGCGGCATGCGATCACGCGGATATTTTTCGTTCCAACTAGTGATCTCCGTTACCTTGCCGTTCTTGAATTTCGAATAGCGGGCATCCATCTCTTCCACAAACGATTCCAGCGCTTTAATGGCTTCTTCTCTAGAGCAGATGATGGGGTTCAGTAAATGCTTGGAGTGCTCAAAAGCGTTATAGGTCACTCGCTTGGGATCAATGATCAGCAGTCGGACATCGCTGGGATCGTAGTGTTGTTGCAGAAAGAAAATGGCGGATTGGATGAAAACGCTTTTTCCTGATCCCGTCGTTCCGCCGATCAAGAGATGACAACAATTGGAATCCGCAAGATCGATCCATTGAGCCTCACCGAGAACATCCAGACCTAAAGGGAAGCAGCAACGCTGAATCAGGTTATTAATGGACACTTTAAACCTCGAATCATCCAAATAAACGATGTCCGGGTGAGCGCGTTCGACTTCGATCGCAACACATCCCTGACTAGATGATATCAATGGCGCCGCTTTGAGATTCATTTTGACAAAGAGATCTTCTCGTCGGCTTTTGATTTGACTAACTGTGGTTTTCCCCCGGGGTTCAATTTGGAGTTGAATGAACCGGGGACCGATCACGTAATCCTTCGCCGTAACGCTGAGGCTGAATCCGTTCAATGCCTCGACGATGGATTGAATCAACGCGTCGGCTTCCTCTTTGGGTTTATTACATTGCTCTTTGTCGATCGATTTCGGTGGAACCGCGTCCTGCGAATGGCGTTCCGGTTGTCTTGGAGTCGCATTGGAATCGATGAGGCAGAAAACGGCGAGAATCGCGGCGAGATTGAGCGACGCTCCGCAATATCGTACAAGCAATTCATGATACAGAATGCATTGAATGATCTGAGCGATATAGTTATTTTGCCGGCCTGATTTATATTCATAAATTAATAGGCGTTCATTGACGTAATCGAAAAGTAAGGCGTCGATTTTTCCAATGACTTGAACAGTTTTTCGCGGTGATTTGATGGGGAATTCTATTTTTGCCTTGGCGCTTAATTCGGATGCGATGAAGAAACGCTTCGCGTTGAACGATTCATTTGAAGGATAATGGCTTAGGACGGCGCCAACATGCTTCGTCCATTCCTGAAGCGCCATTCCAACCATCAGATTCAACTGAACCGCTTTTTCCTCTCGATTATTTTTGATTAATGGCAGAACGAGGCGATCGTATAAGAAGGGGAATAGAACGCTTTCGATGTCTTCGGGCGAACGTCCAACGAAACTTTGAAAAAAAGAGAATTCTTGTTTACGCAATAATTCGAATGAATCGCTCAACAATGAATGCAGCCGCTGCCCGAATTGTTTAGGCGGTTCGGGAATTTCCTGCCACCAGAAAGGGGGAGAGATTGGTTGGAGGTTGTGTATGTACGGTTGCGTGATTTGAATAAGTTCCGAAACAGTGATTGCGTTTCCCGCCTTGAAAGACGTTTTCGGCAGACTATCGGCGATTTTACGAAACACGGCGGGTTTTATCGCCTCAATTTCTTTGGCGGATAATTCAATTATGCGCAGATCAAAAGGCATGTTAGGAACCTATCCAATAAAGGATTTGTGTATTTTGCATCGTGCTGGATTCAATATGATTGGATTTTCCCAGCGCCTGCAGGCATTGGTCGCGGCCAACTGAATCAAGGCGTGGTTCTCTAAGGAGTAGATCGAAGGCCGTATCGAATACGATGATTCTGTGTTGCTCAACAATGGATTCCAATCGGTGAACGATCGTTTCCAGAATCTCATATGATGGGGGAGGGGCAGGGGGGATGTTGTTATTGACTTTCCTCGAGAGCAGCGTATTTATGATGGGCAAATCTTTTAGGATGCCGCTCTGGGTTATCCAGGCTTCGACTTGCTTCATGGAAATCATGTCGTACCCGAGAAGGAAGTTCCCGCCGTCAGCTTCGTTCAACATCCAGATCAATGCGGCGATTGAGTTCCATTCCTCTTCCGACCAGTTGGTTAAGACGAAACCGCCGCGATTCCGTAATTCGTGAATTCTATCTCTTCCTGCTGGACCGAGGCGGATATCATTGATTGTCCGGCGAATCCAAAAAACGGAATGAATGCCTTGCGCCCTCCAAGCGTTTAATACAGCGCCCAGTTTTCTGGCATAAAAAGCATTATTCCCATGTTCGCAAATCTCAACCGCATACCGAAGTCCATCCTCTGTTTGAAATTCGAAATCCCAAGGTTTCCGACTCATGGGAATAGCGCGACAATCCACAATATTCACAATGGGTGAACATTCCTGATGGTCGATTACGCATTGCATCAATCGGCGAACTTGCTCTTCTTCCATTCCTTCGTCGACGATTTGCGCGTTTTCTTTGGTGAAAAAGTCTTTCCGGCCTCTATAGGTATCATTAAGATAGTCGTCTACAGTTTCTTCGGGCATCCTGGGTTCTTGTGAACTTTCTCCCTCTGGTGATTCTCCATTTAGACGTTTGTCGTAATTTTCCGTACAAACATTAAGGATGTATCGAGGATACACTTCGAGATTCTTGGATTTTAATGTCTCAATAACAGCGCGAGGAAAGTCTATATCGAAAGGAAATATTTCATCGTTTATGCCACACTTTTCATGGGATCGTTTAAGTCGAGAATGGATTATCTCTTTAATTTGTTGGATTTGTTCAATTGGCTGCAACGGCAACAAATGCTTAAGCACCGTATTTCTCGTCGCTGGATCGAGAATCCGTTTTCCTAATTCCTCAAGCGTACCGTTTAATACGCAGGATACGCACAGGGCATTCTTTGAAAACGTCACAATATCGTTTACAAATTGGATGTAATTATTTAGTTTTTGCTCTTGTCCGGGATTGGTAAAAAATCCAATTGGTCGAAACACAAGACGATGGGGCGGTCGAAGGAAGACCAACTGAATAAATCGAGTATGAACTGTCTGGCCATGCCGTCGTCGAAATCTTCATTGGCGTAATCCTGACTGAGTCCTAATAGAGCGCATTCTTCATTTTCGAGCCCCAAACAGCGCAGCCATTTTTCCGCCGCATTATGAAGGTCAGGATTGAGAAATGCGATCAAGACTCGCAAATTCCCCTCATCAATTCGAAAGCCATTCGACTCAAGGAATTCAATGATGGAAGAGACGGCGCGGTTGATGAATTCCGAATCTTGGTGGATATAGTAAAGCAGGTTTATAGGATTTGATTGTAAATTCTCAAAGAAACCGCTGTCCAGCGCCAGATTGTTGGGCAGTGTTTTTTCAATCCCGCGACAGATTAAATAATGCAAATATGAGTATTTTGGATTCGGCGGATATCTCCGGAGTAAACTGGCGACGATTTGCCTCTGAAGGAATTTCCAATAATCGTAATTGCCAGCCATCGGCATCACGTAGGTGAAATAAACCCGTTCGCCCAACATGCTGCGGATTCGAGACAGCAAATGGGATTTTCCCGCTCCAGCGAATCCATAGATGATCGCCGAGAACGATTTGCGCGCCGGATCGTTTTGGAGTTGTGTCACGAATCGGCCGATTTCATCCGAAACATTTGCATGAATCGCAGGAACATCCGCAATTCCTTCCCAAGGATTCCCCACTTTATCATTACAGAATGGATTGAATCCTTCATCGCGCAAGCATTGAAGCCAACGTTCGCGATCGTTCATGACAGTCTCCTTGCGATGTAGAAAAGAATATCGTCCACCCGATAGCAGGCGTCTTTTTCTTCCTGCGTCAGACCGTCCATCGTCGTACGCCGCTCCAACTGAATCGCGCGACGGTCGGAAAGCGTTTGCAGAACGGCTTCGAACTGCTCGCGATTCATGCGGTTTTTCAAAGCATTCCAAAGTTTGGGAATGGGAACGGCTCGATCGCGGAAACCGATCTCATCCAAACGCTTATGCTCTTGCCAAAACAGCGTTTCGCATTCGTCGATATCAATGTTCGGCGCAGAAACCAAACTTGCGCCCGCCAGCAACGAGGCGCGCAATTCAATCAATTCAAGGAGCAGTTTTTTGAGCTCATCGCCTTTGGGAGGTTGAATCAGAAGATCATGTCCGGTCAGACATACTTTTTCCGTATTCCCTGATTTAACAATTTGGAAAGCGCGGCTTTGCAGAGGAATGCATCGATCGAGGTCCTTTGCTTCAACGCTTCCATGCGGAATCCGTTTGTTCACCTCTTTGAGCAACGCTTTCTTAAAATCGTTTTTCGAGCAGGGGTATTTCGATAGGTTGGTTCTCACATAACCTTGAAGAACGTCGTTCGCGCATTTATCGATCAACGTTTCGGTTAAATACTCTTGCGGATCTTTAGGCTTGTATTCGGGAAGGCGAACCGATTTCTTTTTCCCAGCGGCAATCACGCAAAATCGAGAGGGTGATTTTAGATAAAGTTCCAGCGTCTTAGCAGAAAGCGGAAATCCCGGAACCTTTTCTTGAATAGAGTTGATTAGCCGCTTTGTAAACGCAGCCAGCGGACAAGGATAATGGTTCGATTCGTTATCTTTGATCTGGCGGAGCAACTCAACGCTGACCGATTCAACCAGATCGGCGTTCAAAATGAGAGATAAATCGGTTTTCAGCAGCAGCACGCGGTCGTTGCGGGATGGATCGAATACAAGAAGCGCTTCTTTGTCGCTTTTACCGATCCAGGATTGAATCTCAGATGTCTTCAACGCCGCTCGATTCTGAAGCCAGAGGCAAAATTCACTTAACGTTGGTGGATAATGATTTGTAGAATCCTTTTTGAATTCAGAGAGATGCCGCGCGAGCGATTTCGCCGCTTCCGGTTTTGGCAAGAGATCAGGGCGGTGTTGGGCAAGTATGTATCGTGTTTTGACAGAGACGATGAAACCTTCTTGCTTGAGTTCGGATAAGATCGCTTTGACGTCCTTCACTTCTGGCGACAGTTCGCATCGCTCTATAATTTCTTTCAGGATGAATCCCTCTGGAACGTTTTGATTCTTGAAAAAGTTAATAATGGTCTGTTTCATGTTTTTCGCTTCATTTCGAAATAAGATGTCTTGACGCCATTTGACTTATTCCCCCATCGCCTTGCGCCCTAGAACATTTATTCATTGGAATAATATGATCTTAAATCCCAATGTGTTGATTGTATTAGATGAACGGAGTTGTTTTGAAGGCTTCATAGCGAAAAGTGTAATATTTGAAGTTCTTCTTGCGATAAAAGCGGTCTATCAAGGCAAAGGGGATCATGGGTTTTTCGCCATTTGAGATGACTCAATTCCTGTATCCGGTCTTCTCATTACCCCTCAAAACGCAAAGAGTTTCGTTATCTTAATGTTGTTTCGGTGGAAAGAAACAGATGCTTACTCTCGGCAAGTATAGCAAATTGAACGTCGAGCAAGCTTTAAAACTGGCTCAAATAAAATTCGCTATGGTTGCCCAAGGCGGCGATCTCGCCGAAGAGAAGAAATAAGCCGTATGCGGGGAAAAGAGGAAAGACATCCGAGAAAACCAAAAATAACTGGAATCCAACTCAATTCGCGGCGGCTATTTTTCCTCCTCCGGCTTTTTGACTTTGGCGGCTTTTTGGGCTTGGCGTTGTTTCTGCCGGTAACTCGATCCTTTAATCTCGATCAGATGCGCATGGTGAGTCAGGCGGTCCAACGCCGCCAAAGCCAGCAGCGGATGGCCAAACACTTCGCTCCATTCCTAGGGAGTCCGATTGCTTGTCATCCCGATCGATCGCCGTTCCTGCCATCCCCGGATAATTGAGCAAAATTCTGAGCATTTCCGATGCTTTGCAGGGTATAAAATGCGGTAGGAACGAATTTTCTTCTATTGAATAATTGAAATTGATGAGTTTCATGTTTATCGTTATTCAAATTTCTGCCAAACCAATGTCAATACCCGCTTAGAGCGGGAGGTATACCGATATTTTAAGACTTGCAGAGTATTATAGAAACGGTTTATGCCTTTCTCAAAATAGCTGAATCAGGAGGCGAACGATGGCAAATAGGAGCATACGCTTTCTCATTTTTTCTGGATTATTTCTGACCAGCGTCCTGGCCTTTGCGGATTCCCCCCAAAAACCTTTTTACAACATACTCGATTATGGAGCGGTCGCGGATGGAAAAACTCTCAACACCCAGGCGATCCAATCCGCCATCGACGACGCCGCCCAGGCGGGAGGTGGAGTCGTACTCATCCCGGCGGGATCGTTTCTGACGGGCGCAATTTTTATGAAAAGCCGCCTCACCCTGCACCTGCAATCGGGAGCGGCGCTGTTGGGAAGCAAGGATATTGTGGATTACGCCACTACTATTCCCCAGATTCGCTCCTACACGGATAACTATGTGAAACAAAGTTTAATTTACGGCGAGAACTTGGAAGATATCGCCATTACCGGCCGGGGAACCATCGACGGCCAGGGCGCTGCTTTTCGCTGGAAGGAATATAAGAACCGGCCTTACATTATTCGCTTCATTTCCTGCCGCCATGTTTTGATTGAAGATATATTCTTGAAAAATTCGCCCATGTGGATGCAGCATTACCTGGCGTGCGAAGATGTGACCGTTCGCGGAATCCGGGTTGTCAATCATTCAACCTATAACAATGACGGCATTGATATTGACAGCTGCCGCAACGTGCGCATTTCCGATTGCTCGTTCGATTCGGACGATGATGCTCTGTGCCTAAAAAGCACCACTGGCCGCCCTTGCGAGGACATCGCCATCACTAATTGCGTCCTCAGCAGCCATTGCAACGCTTTCAAGATGGGAACCGAATCCAATGGCGGCTTCACCGATATCGCCGTTTCCAATCTCTCCATCCACTCTCCCCGCGACGCCCAGCAGGATTATGGCC
>JBFMBP010000064.1 GCA_040755155.1 Candidatus Omnitrophota bacterium
AAAAGGACGCATATTAGCAAGAATTGATTGAACTTCCCCTCACCCTAACCCTCTCCCAGAGGGCGAGGGAATGGAATTGCGTTAATTTACGCCTTAACTTAATGACATTGGGTTAGGAGGGGGTTGTCTCGCGTCCAATAAAATCAACCCCCCTCTAACTCCCCCCAAACTTGGGGGGAGAATTAAAAGAGAGAATTTACTAATTTTGCAAGAGCCTCATTTGAATCCAATAGGATAACGATTCCGCGCGTACCGGCGTTATATATTTTCCACCTACAAGAGACGAGACGGCCAACCGGCCGCCTCGTCGAATCGTTGAAATCAACGCCAGCGTAAAAAAAACGGCTTTTAATAATCGGCGGTTTCATACCGCGTCAGCATATCGCTCAGAAGCCCCATTTTCTCTTCCAACGAATGCCGATCCGAACGCCCGCGAGCCAATTCGAGGTCTTCGACGACTCTCATGGCTTCCTCCGCCAAGGGATCGGTGGCTTCGGAGAATACGCGCCGCGCTTTAAACAACAAGTTGTCGATCTCATTGGTAAAATCTTCGTCTTTTCGCACTTGCAGCATCTTAGCGATGCGTTCCTGGGCTTCCTGGGTCAGTTTTTTTACGTCTTGATCCGACAGGCGATTATCGGTGGCCACGACCGTGATGCTGACTTCCTGGTCGGTAGTAAGGTCTTTGGCGGTTGCTTCGAGAATCCGGTCCTGATTCAGCCGGAAAGTGACTTCGATGCGGGGGACTCCGCGCGGGGCGGGCGGGATGCCCTCGATGCGCAGCATGTCCAGAAACGTATTGGCGGAAGCGACCATCTCTTCTCCTTCATAAATGGGGAAGCTGATGGCGGATTGAAAGTCGCGCGTCGTCGTGAAGAGGTCTCTCGCTTCCGTCGGATAGGTGGAATTGCGCTCGATCAGAACGCCGTATCGGTCGTCGGCGAGTCCTACGCCGAGAGAGAAGGGAGTCAAGTGGACGATGACCGGCCCGTCTTTGTTGACGGCGTCGGCGGCGGTGTATTCAAGTTCGCTGTCCAGCGGCGCCAGGATGGAGGCTTGAATGGCCGCGCCCAAAGCGACGCATTCGTCCGGGCTGACGTCTTTTCTCGGTTCCTTGGCGACGATTTTATGCACCAGTTCCTGCACTGCCGGAATCCGGGTGCTTCCGCCGACCAGCAGCACGTTGGAGATGTCGTCCGGCGTCAGGCCGGCGTCCGCAATGGCTTCCTGGCTTGGAGTGATGGTCATTTCCAGTAAATCGTGAATTAAACTGATTAGCGTCGCCCGCGTCAGTTCTTCCGCCAAGGTGATTGGCCCCCTTTGGGTCATGGCCAAGGCCTCGATGATGATTTCCGTCTTGGTAACGCCGGAAAGATCGATTTTCGCTTCCTGCGCCGCTTCCCGCAGACGAAACAGGGCTTTTTTATCGTTCGATAAATCGATGCCTTCTTTTTGCTTGAAACGTTCCAGAAGATACTCGACGACGCGGCGGTCGAAATCGTCGCCGCCTAGATGGTTATTGCCTTTAATGGAAAGAACCTGGAACACGCCTCCCACCATTTCGATGATGGAAACGTCGAAGGTTCCGCCGCCCAGGTCGTATACCATCAGAATCTGGTCGGATTCCTTATCCAATCCATAGGAAATGGCGGCGGCTGTCGGTTCGTCGATGATGCGGCGGACATGGAATCCGGCAATCTGCCCCGCATCGCGGGTGGCCTGCCGTTGGGCGTCGGTAAAATAAGCGGGAACGGTGATCACGGCTTGGGGACATTCTTCGCCCAGATATTGTTCCGCGTCGAATTTCATTTTTTGCAGGATGGAGGCGGAAATCTCTTGGGGAGTGTAGGCTTTCCCGTCGATTTCGACTCGATAACCGGTTCCCATGTGGCGTTTAATGGAAAAAACGGAACGATCAGGATTCAATCCCGCTGCGCGCCGGGCTTTTTTCCCAACCAGAACCGAGCCGTCTTCGCCAAAGTAAACGACGGATGGCGTGATGCGGTCTCCCAGTTCATTGGGAATAATGTGGGGTTTGTCGCCTTCCATATAGGCTACGACAGAGTTTGTGGTTCCAAGGTCGATACCCAGAATTCGCGGCATGGGTTTTCATCTCCTGCGGCTGCAATAAAAACATCAATGTGTTTTCGGTAGATTTATTATAAATTATATCGTTCTCAACTTATTTTGACGCAATAAATCAGGCATTGATCGGCCTCTTGGGGGGCGTCGATCAAAGGCCTTGCTCCCAAACACTATAAAGTAAGAATTCTATTCTTCCAGGGCGGCGGGATTTTTGGCTACTATGACTTTGGCGTCCCGCAGCGTCCGCCGTCCGAAACGATAGCCTCTTACCACTTCCTCAATCACCGTGTTGTTCGGAACTCCAGGCTGTTCCCGCGTATCGATCACTTCGTGAATGGAGAGATCGAGACTCATTCCTTCCGATTCGATCGCGCAAAGACCTTCTTTTTCCAGCGCGGAGATTAAGCGCCGGTATAAAGATTCCAGCGTTTTCAGCCAATTGGATACGGTTTCGTTTCCTTCCAGATTCGAACGCTCCACATAACGGAAAATATTATCGAATCCGTCCAAAATCGGAAGGATTCGCGCGAAAAATTCTTCCTTCCGCCGATCGATTTGCAAAGAAGCGGGAAGACGCTTGGCCTTCGCGGCCTCCGGCAACTCATCGGGCCGCTTATAAAGCAACGCTAAGGCGTCGCCCCTTTTATCGCCGAAAGTCTCCATCGGAAGATTTTCGATAGGAAACTCTTCTTTGAAATTCGCCGCTTCTTTCCACCAACCCATTAACGCAAACCTCCAAGGCGTTTCGCTTCTCTCATGCCTTGTCTCGCCGCTTTGTTTCTGGGATCTTTATCGAGGATGCGTTGGTACTCGCTCATGGCGGCCGAATAGTTGCGCATAAGAAAATAGGTTTCGGCCAGTTGATTCATCAAATCCATGTTTTCCGGTTCGTATTTGAGCGCATTTTTAAATTGGACCAAGGCTTGATTGAAAATGCGTTGATCCTTCAATCGTTTTCCAAAGATCGTATAGCCGCGGACGAGATGATCGATGACCTGCCGCTTCCCCGGAGCTTTTTTCAGAGCCAAGTTCCACATATGGAACGACTTATGGTGCTGGTTCGTATTGAGATAAGCCCATCCCATTTGGCAGAGGACATCCACGTCGTCTTCGTTCTCCCGCAAGGCTTGTTCCAGGGCGTCGACGGCTTGTTTCCAATTGCCCTTTTGAATGCATGCGTAACCGAGCTCCTTGGCGGAGCCGCCCGACATGCTTCCGCTTACCGAATTGGCGCTGCCATCGATGAACTTGCCGCCGGTATATTTATGGATGCAGATGACGATGGCTTTCAAGTATTCGTCATTCGGATTGGCTTTCAATTCCCCGTTGAAAAAATCCAATGCTTTATGCCATGCGTTTTCCGATTCCGCTTTTTTCCCTTGTTTTTCGTAAGCCAGCGCCAGGTTCTGATAGATTACGCCGTGCTCGACGCCTTGTTCCAGCAGAGAATTGAAGGAGTTCTCCGCATCGGCGAATTGGTTCTGAAGAGCCGCTTTATACCCCTCTTCCCACAGGGCGAACGCTTGGTTGCGCTTGGTCTCTTCGTCGCTGGGATCCAGTTCCCTAATCCATTTCCAAGTCTCTACCGCTTCAGGCAACTGATTGTGTTGCGTATGGTATAGGGAAATGCCGCGCAATATATGATGCGCTTTCTCGAGCGTTTCGCCATCCAATCTAATTAGATCTTCCAAATGCGGACTTTGATTATTGCAGATGGTTTTCAACTCTTGCGTTAATTTGAAAAGTGAGAGGGGATGATCGGAGGTATGGGGATAATCGGAATAATAATAATTAGGCGGCGCCGCAAATAAACCGATATCGCTCTTCGCCCTCGTCGCCGGGTCTTTCAGCAAATCGTATGCGGTGCGAATCTCGATAAACTCATCGGGAAAATATTCCGGATTGAATTGCTTCACGAGGAGAAAATAATTCGCTTTAATCTCTTCTTCATCCGCCCAACGCGATACTTTCAGCACTTCGTAGGGCGAACGGGTCAATAGTGCGGTCTGATTGTCCACAGCGGTTTCTCGATTTAATCTCTAGAATTGCGTCCTACCATCGATCGCTTTAGGGATGCGGCGGCCTTGCGCCTTTTCGCGAACGATTCGCGCCCGGCGATCCGCCTTCCAATACATTATGAAAAAGGGCTTTCCCTCTCGATACTAGCGCGCACAACAATAAAAGCGATTTTAATGAAGGTGGAACGGAAAAGCAACAGTTACAGGACGTTCCCAATGAGTTATTCCACTTCCTTTTTGCCGGTATGCGGGTATTCGCCATGCGTTATCTTAAGGTATCATAATTCATTTAAAACAACCATAAAGAGTCGCGAGCGGCGGTTTTAATGGGTTTTTCGAAAGAAAGGGACCCTCGAATCGCTGGAGGGACTAGAATGAAGGAAAGCGCGCCGCGTGAATTCCCAATGAATTCGTCCGACAAAAAAAACTTGATGGATATGGAGATAGGCCATGGCGGCTATACCGAATAGGCTTTTTTCCGTGATGCTCTCTTCCCATCCCATTCTGCTTCTCTCCGCCCGCAGCGGGCGATTCAATACGATCTCCACAGTCTCGTGTTATCTTCCCCTCAGCCAGGATCCGCCGATGATCGGACTCTCGCTCAAGCCGAGTTCCATGAGTTATCGTTATATCCGCGAATCCGGCGATTTCATTCTCGGCGTTCCCGACGAATCCATGCTGCAGATCGTTCATTTTTGCGGCGTCAATTCGGGCCGGTACTTGGATAAGATTTCGCATCTCAACCTGCCTACGACGCGGGGAAAATCCGCCAGTCCCCTCTTGTTGACCAGCTGCCCCGCCAATATCGAATGCCGGGTGCGGGATATCGTCCCCATCGGCAACCGCCCGTTCCTCAACGCCGAAATTCTCGATATAACCGCCGATTCCCGCTACTATGGCAACGGATGGCTTCCGGGCGTCCGATTGATCCATTTCGAAGGCGGGACTCGCTATCGGATAGGAAATGAAATCGTCGATATGGGTTCGCTTCGGCCCGGTTTGATTCAAATGGATTCGATCGGGTGAGAGAATAGAATGATGAGTGATGAATGATGAATGATGAATGATGAATAATGAAAAAAGCAATTCCGGACAGGGGGCAGGGGCAAGGTTTTTTTGCTCTTGAGACGCGTAGGAGGGATTGTGTTTTTTGATCCGTCGTTCCTTTATAAATATAACAATTGATGAGCCTCCTTACCGAGGAATTCGGCGATGGCAGAAAGAAAAAGGACTGAGGAGCCTTGGCTCGGCGGGAGCCTCGCCCTCCCTATTTGTTTGAAGACGAATTAAGGGAGGGCGAATCTCCTGATGAGCCAGCCTGCTTTTTGTTTTCTTAGGAATGATGAATGATGAAAGATGAAAGATGAAAAAAAGATGACGGAAGAACTATCCCTTTTAACGCGGGCGCAGCAGGAAGAACGGGAGCGGCTTCATCTCGCTCCTTACGCCGCCCGTTCGGGCGAATCGCTGGGACGCGTTTATACTGAAGCGGAGCACCCTTACCGCACCTGCTACCAGCGCGACCGCGACCGCATCGTTCATTGCGCCGCCTTCCGGCGGTTGGAGTATAAGACGCAGGTTTTCGTCAACCGGGAGGGAGACCATTACCGCACCCGCATGACGCATTCGCTGGAGGTAGGCCAAATTTCGCGCACCCTGGGACGGCTGCTCGGCGTCAACGAGGATTTATGCGAGGCGCACGCCTTGGCGCACGATCTGGGGCATCCTCCATTCGGCCACTCCGGAGAACGGGTGTTGAACGAATTGATGGCGGAGCATGGGGGATTCGAACACAACGCCCAGGCGCTAAGAATTGTGGACCGGTTGGAAAAACGCTATCCATCCTTCCCCGGTTTGAATCTGACGGCGGAGACGCGGCGCGGCATCCTTAAAACCAAATCTCCCTACGCGGGCATGGGCGCCGGGATGGCCGCCCGCAATCCCATCGAATGCCAAATCGTGGACATCGCCGACGAAATCTCCTATACCAGCCACGACCTGGACGACGGCATCGAGTCGGGCCTGCTGCGGACGGAAGAGATGATGCGGACGGCGCTATGGCGGGAAGCCTGGGAAGCGGCGGAAAAGCAATGTCCCGGCCTCGACGCCGCCAGCCAGCGCTTTCAAACCATCATCCATATCATCAACGTCCAGGTGACGGACGCCGCCCATGAAAGCCTGCGCCGTCTGCGGCAAGCGAATCTGGAAAGCCTCGGCGAAGCCGTGGATTTCAGCCCTTCGATGCGCGCGAAAGTGATGGAAGCCAAGAAATTTCTAACGGAAAGCCTCTATCGCCATCCCCGCGTTTTGCGGACGATGTCGCGCTGCGACTTGATCGTGCGCCGCCTGTTTCTCCATTATGCCGAAAATCCCCGCCAACTTCCTTTCTCGTTCCAAAAACGGATTGACGAAGATGGATTGTATAGAACCGCCGCCGATTATATCGCTGGAATGACCGACCGTTATGCGGAAAAAGATTTTTGCGAACTCTTCGGCTGCTAGAATCCTCCTCGCCGGTCTTCTTTGCCTTCTCTTGGCGCTGCTGATGGGATGGCGCTATTCCCAATTGAAAGCCAGAGTCCGGACGGCGCAATTCTTCATCAACGCCAGCCGAATCATTCATTTTTCTCTCTTCTCTATGGGACCCGAACCAAGCGCAGACCTCCCCGGCGAATGGAAAAAAGAGCAGGGCAGCCTTACGCCATTCATACGGAAAACGCATCCCGATTTGGGAGAGAAATTTTTCCGCGATCCGTTTCCCGCCAACGGCGCGGCGCCTTTTTTGGATGTGAGATACGGCGTTGCGCATCATCCGGCGGCGGCGATGTTATATCCATACAATCTATCCCGCCCCTCCTGTTTTACCTGGAGCGCCGGCCCTTCCCGCCAATCGCCATCTATGGATATTCGTGACGCAACGCCGCAAGAAAGGATTTACGATTTTCAATCCTCTCCCTTTCACCCTAGCAATGGCCTATATAGTAAGGGATATCTCTTCTACGATTCCCAAGGCGCCGCAATCGGAAAAATCGATCGATGAGTCTTCAAGTATCGAGATCAAAACAAAAACGGCGATTATGAGGGTGGCAAAGGCAAGGTTGTTACTGCCCTTGAGCCATCGAAACTAAAGCGCTGGCGCCTCGATCTTAAAACAAAAACGGCAGCGTTCCCAATGGATCGGCGATTTGAGACCATAGCCGCCGCATCTCTTTTTCCAGCGCCGGATTGCTGTAAATCTCGATTCGCTCTCTTATTTCGGGAGACAAATTGATATTGGGATTATTGAAATATTCGGGATGGGATTTTTTGATGATGGCGACGGCTTTATCGTTGGGACACCATGAGTTCAAATAGACGGCGTTGGCCGCATGAATCTCCGGCTTCAGCATAAAATCGGCGAACTTCAACGCCAAATCTTTGTGTGGAGCGTCGTTTAGAACGGTAACGCCATCCACTCCCAGTTCCCCGCCTTCCTTGGGGACGATATAACAGATGTTCTTCGACGCGTCTTCCGCCATAACGCTTAGCGCATCGCTGGAATACATAATCGCCATCGCCAGATCGCCGCGCAGCAATTCATTCTGAATATTTATAACATTATTGGAAAATTCGATAAAGCCGTTTTTCTTGAGAGCATAAAAAACCTGAGCCGCCTCCATTGCCTTTTTATCGTCTTGCGTCTTGATATCGATTCCCAGATAATTTAGAGCGAAAAAGAGCGTGACGAACGTATTCTGAGCGGCCAATTTGCCTTTAAGCGGTTGCGGCGGCTCAAAATAATCTTTCCAGTTTTCTATTTCGCGGCCCGTCAGGTCTTTACGATAGGCGATTCCCGTCGTTCCTATCAAATAGGGAAGAAAATAATCGCCTAATGATTTCAGCCTTTCGGCGTACTCCTTGGAAATAACGTTTTTGTTGGTGATTTGGTTGGGAGTAAATTTATATAGTCGCTCTTCTATAAGAAATTTTTTGGCGATATCGACAGGGATAATAAGAACGTCATAATATCCCTGCATATTTTCTGTGCGGCGATAGAGATCTTCTATGGAATCGTAGACGTAGTATTCCACGGAGCAATTTTGCTCTTTCATGAATTGGCGTAAAACGGGAGAACGTTCCGGTATCGGCAGGGAAGGATCGGCTTTATCGTCGATAGCGATAAATTCCGACCAATTCAACACTCGTAATATTGGTTTTTCGGCGGGCGAAGCCGTCAATACCGAAGAAACAATAAAGAAAAAGAGAACCGTCGCCAAACGATATTTCATGATCCCTCTCCTACTCTTTTCTTATCCTTAAGATTGTACTATTTCAGTAGGGTAGGCTCAAAGCGAAGCGTAACTCGCTCTCCCCCCATTCATTATTCATCACTCATCATTCATTATGGTATTCAATACTTCTTCTTTGGATTGAAAACGCAGAAACAAGCCATCCAATCTCGTAATCTCGAAAAGATGTTGGATCCGCTCGTGCATATTTCCCAGGATGGCGAATTTAGCCCCCCGTTCTTCCGCTTTTTGTACGGCTTCCACAAAAGTTGCCAAACCGGAACTGTCCATGTAATCGACGCCATTCATATCGATAATAACGGCTTGAACCTCCTTTTTGAACGCTTCTCCGATCGCTTCCCGCAAACGGGGCGACTGGGCGGCGTTCACCGGTCCGGAAACGGTAATAAAGATGACGTTTTTGCGCCGGTCGCTGGAAATATTCAACGTCAACAAATTGATTTCATCGGATTTCATATTGGTTTACCGATAAGTCATACAAAGTAAATTTACCTTAATAACTCATGATACACAGCCAATGTTCTTCTTTCGCTTTCGGCGTTGGTATTTTGCCAATTAGAAGAACCATTCAAATGAGCAGTAAGGTTTTCGTTTTTTTGCGTTATTGAATCACGAAACAACGGAATGGCTCGAATTTCACGAAATTTTCAAATCAAGGATATCATGGATTCTTTGGGATTTAACGGAAAAATCCTCTCCACGGAGCGATCTCTTGCCCAATTATTTTTCTATTTTTTCGTGATTTTCATTTTTATTTCGCGTTTTCGTGATTCGACGCGGCGATCATAATAGACTTCTCCAACTTTTTCTCGCGCGTAACATGAGTTTATAATACTTAAAGTACTCTTTTGAAAAATCCCGAAAATCATAGGGCGGGTTGATTGAAACAAGTCCCGCCGCTAACTACTGGCCACGGCTTCAATGTACTTTACTGAAACATTAACCCTCTTGTCAATCATTCCATCCTTTGAGAACGCTTGTCCTCATTCAAACCGTTCGTTCCGCAGCGCCGCGCCTCTTTGAGAAGAGCATAATATTCCCGCATAGTCAAAATCCGGTTGCTTTCGAGGATGGCCCTCGTTTTTTTTTCTACGCTATATAGGCCGATGCGATGAATAAGACGCTGCTTCCAGGGCAGATCGAGAGGCGGATGGTTGGGAACGAACTCCCACGGATGAATGTAGATTACTGGCGGAAATCCTTCCGCCTGATAGCGCAAACGCGCCCAGGATAGATAAAAGCTAGGAAGAATCCGCAAGGTTCCGCCTCCTCCGGCGGGGAAGCGCGCTCCTGCAATTTCCACCGCCGCTGGCGGCATTTCGACTACTCCCCGCCATTCGTAGGGATGCCGGGGAGCGCTGCGATCTCCATATAAATAGGTTTGATGGGGATTGATGGACGAATCGTAGAGAATGCCGTTTTCCCGCAAGATATCGAACTGCCATGTTTTCGCTCGTTCCAGGGAAAAAGCGGGCGCCCGGCAGCCGGTAATCGATTGGGATGGAACGAGCGACCGCAGAATTTCCAAACTGCGCCGGACGCTGGCGGCGAAGCGGGACCCGTCTAGCGATGAGACGAAATCGTGATTGTAGGTGTGAGTGGCGATTTCATGCCCTTTTTCCGCCGTTTGCGCGACAAGTTCGGGATAGCGCTCCGCCAGCCAGCCGACGAAAAAAAATGTCGCCTTGGCGCCGTATTCTTCCAAAAGACTCCAGCAACGCTCCATGCCCTCATGGATAGCGGACGGATAGGAAGGCCAGGTTTCGAAGGGAACGCTTTCGGGACTCATATAATAATCTTCCACATCCACCGTCATAACCACAGTTGAATCCAAATCGAGCGGCGGAAATGGAGAGCCTTCGACGCGCCCGCCGAGGGAGATATACTTCATACATTACCTCGAAGAAAGCATTCGCGATCCATGTCCAATAGGCAAGAAGATTCGTCGGCTGGGAAAACGTACGACGCCCGTTTAATGGGGCGTCTGCTTCAGTACGTTCTCCCCTATAAGAAGCATATCGTTCTTTCCGTGGCTTTCTTGTTTCTTTATACCGCCATCGAACTCTTCGCTTCCGTCTATTTATACAAAATCGTCATCGACCGGTATATCCAAAGTGGAGTTAAGGCTGGATTATCGCTCTTGGCGCTGGCGTATTTTCTGCTGCTGTTCGCCGCCTTGGTTTTCCAATATATGGAATTCTATCTCGTCAACGCCATGAGCCAAAAGAGCATGTACGATCTGCGGCTTCACCTGTTCCGCCATCTGGAAAAGATGTCTCTTTCCTTCTTCAACCGGCGTCCGGTAGGGACGTTGATGACGCGGCTCACCAGCGATATTGAAGCCTTGGATTCCATGTTCGCCAACTGCGTCGTCTATACGTTCAACGACGTGCTCATCATTCTGGGGCTGTTGGGCATCATGTTTTATCTCAGCCTGCCCCTGACGCTGATCGTTTTGGCTGTGCTTCCAGCTATAGTCTGGGTTAGCGTAATTTTCAAAAGAAACGTTCGCCTCTCCTACCGCGATGTGCGCACTTTGTTGTCGAAGATGAACGGTTTTCTGCAAGAAAATATCAATGGCATGGAAACGTCGCAGATTTTCGACCGCCAGCGGCGCAACGTCGAGAAATTCGCCGGACTCACGCAAGGTTTTCGAGACGCCAACCTGCGCAGCGTCGCCAATTTTGCGTTCTTCTATCCTACCGTGGAATTCTTAGGCTCGCTGGCGATCGCCTTGCTGTTGTGGTACGGCGGAGGATTGATCCTGAAGAATCCTCCGTTGTTGACGTTCGGCGCCTTGGCGGCCTTTTTGCAAGCCTCGCAGAAATTTTTCCAGCCCATCCGCGATCTGGCGGATAAATTTAACATCATGCAAACGGCGATGGCGGCGGCGGAGCGCGTATTTTCGTTGCTCGACATGGACGAATCGCTTCCGCAAATTCCCCAACCCGTCAAGAGAACGCTGAGGGGAGAAGTGGAATTCCGCAACGTCTGGTTTGCTTATAATAACGAAGATTGGGTGCTGCGGGACGTTTCCTTTACCGTTGAGAAAGGGAAAAAGATCGCGCTCGTCGGCGCTACCGGTTCGGGAAAAAGCACCATCGTCAATCTTCTATTCCGTTTTTACGACGTCCAGAAAGGGCAAGTGTTGATCGACGGGATCGACGTGCGGGAATACGGCCTGCGCGAATTGCGCGCCCAAATGGGATTGGTCTTGCAGGATGTCTTTCTGTTTTCGGGCGATATTGCCGGAAACATAGGCCTGGGCCGCCCCCAAATCTCCGAGGAAGACATTGTCCGCGCTTCAAAAATCGTCCAGGCCGACCGCTTCGTGCAAAGAATTCCCGGCGGCTACCATGCGGAAGTGAAGGAACGGGGCGCCACCCTCTCCCTGGGTCAGCGGCAGCTGCTCTCTTTCGCCCGCGCCCTGGCGCTGAATCCCGCGATACTCGTTCTTGACGAAGCAACCGCCAACGTCGATGCTGAAACGGAGCATTTGATCCAACAGGCCTTGGAAAAATCCATCGAAGGCCGCACTGGCGTCATGGTGGCGCATCGGCTCTCCACCATCCAAAAAGCGGATGAAATTCTGGTGCTCCATCATGGCGAAATCATAGAGCGCGGGAATCACCAGCAGCTGCTCCAACAGCGCGGACATTATTTCCGGCTCTATCAATTGCAATATAAGGATCAGCCGCAAGAGGAACTTTCTTTGCAAACAGGGGGGCGCCAGGGCAAGGTTTTTTCTGCCCTTGATTGATCCCTTCAACCTATGAGTCAAGATCGGAACCGAGATCGAGGGAATAATACCAACCTTCAATAATATTGCTGCTTAAAAAATTCCTCTCCCAAGATTGGGAGAGGTTAGGTGAGGGTTGATATTATTAGATTTAATTTCCCTCACCCTAACCCTCTCCCAAAGGGCGAGGGAATTTATAAGCAATAATCCTAACGCAGAATGGTATAATAATCTGCAATCTAAGCAGCAATGGATATCTCTCATGAACCACGCCAAAACCATCGCCATCCTTGGCGCTTCCGCCCAACGCCATAAATACGGAAACATCGCCGTCCGCGCCTGGCGCGACCGGGGATTCGCGGTTTATCCCGTCAATCCCGCCCAGGAATCGATTGAAGGCTTGCCATGTTACCGCTCCATCCTTGATATTCCCGGCGAAGTGGAAATCGCAAGCGTCTACCTGCCGCCGGAAATAACCCTTAAGGTATTGCCATCCATTGCCCAAAAAGGCGTGAAAGAAGTATTTCTCAATCCCGGCTCGGAAAACGCTGCCGTCCTGCAAAAGGCGCGGGAATTGGGATTGAACGTCATCCAGGCATGCAGCATCGTCGCAGCGGGAAAATCGCCCGCCGATTACCCTCTATCATAAAAAAACAACTCCTGACCATCTCCTCATTTTCGACTTTTTCTTGGGAATCTTCACTTTTGGGAGAAAAGAGGGAGGGGAAGCCGACGGATCGGCTTTTTCGGCAATCTTGCGATTGATTCATTTTGATTGGCTATAAATATTTTGATTAATTTTTTGTTTTATAGTTGATTTGTTTCCTTTTTTATGATATATTCTATGATATCTATTCTGCTGCGCCTTTTTGTTGTCCATATCGATTATTAGGGGGTGATAACCGATAAAATATACCTAAACCATAAACTTTCTAATCGCCGATAGGAATGAATCAACGGGAATGACCATCCTCTGCAAATTCGGCGGGGGATACAAAGGGGAAAACTAATGAGAAAATGGCTCATCATTACAACATTGTTGTTTTCGTTCGGCTCTTTGGGATTCGCTCAGGAAAAAGACGTGGAAAAGATTCTCGATTTTCAAGAGAATCGCGCCAGCATCGCCTGGGAAAATCTGGAAAAAACGCCCGTTCCCTTGGATGCCGCCAATGAAGATCAAAGCGTCGTCAAAGTCAAAGAAACCCAAATCGATACGGGCGAGGAAAATGTCGGGATCGTTTCCGGCGACGCCCTTTTCATTAAGGCGAAGCCGGTTTCCGGCAAGCAGGAGTACGGCGTGGCGGGACAGTACGTCATTTCGCTGCCCGCTCATCGCTATCTCCAATTCCAATGCGGGGCGGAGATCGTTTCGGGATACGACAAGGGCGCCGATCTGCTGCTGCAAATCGAAACCCGCTCCAAGGACGGCCAGACGTGGGAATTCGCCGACGCCCTTCCCGCCAAGGGAATTGGGAAATCGGAAAAATATCCCGGCTCATGCCATATCGTCGAAGAACTCACCAAATGGGCGGGGCAGGAAGTGCGCCTATCGTTGGTTTTGCGCGTGAATCCTGCTTACGCCAAAATCGGTGGGAAGGAAAATTGGGATCCGCAAGAAATCGGCGCGAACATTTTCATGGCGAAACTGATAAGCAGTACGTTTAAGGTCGTAGTTGGCGAGAAGGAGGAAAAGGTGGACGTCCAGCCCGTCACGCCAATTTCCCTCCAAAAGAAATCGTCTGTCAACGCCCCAATCCCAAGCGTCAAAGCATCCGTGAGCATCGTCTCTCCAACGGATTCGGATGAACTCGTTATCGTAAAAGGAGACGCCAACGGTTATCTCGCCAACCCGTCCGACCTCTCCACCTGCGCCGTCGAAGCGCCGGGAAACGGAACCTATCCCACACGGTTTCTCTATTATTTCTCCGCCCGGCGATCTGCGAATCATGAGGAGCATGGCGGTTCGTCGGATGTAGATTCGCCAGATTGGGAATATGGCGCCAGCAGCCGAGTCGTCGATTTTTATAATGCTTCCTCGACGAATATGTACAACGCTTCGGTCAACGACATTACCAGCCATATCATGAAGAACGCCAATAGCGAGGCGATCCAGGTCATCGGCCCCAGCGGTAACGCCGCGCGGGATTTTGACGACCATTGGACGGGATTGTCGTCGGTGCTTTATAATGAACTAAGCGACACAACCAAAACGCTGCATGGATTCTATTACGCGGAAGATCACTTCCAACACGAAGAAGCGGACAATAACCGCAGCGGAGCGGGTAGCGAACACAACGCCGCCATGAAAGTTTACGCCGGCATTGGCTACTCGCGATCTTCCGGAACGGGCTATGGACGAGTGTTTACGAAAACGAACAGCCTAGTCCCGGAAATTTCCAATCCGCAGATCACCAGCAGCAGCGCTCAGATTATTACTTACGCCACGCCGGAGGAACAAATTAATATGGGGTATCCCGATGCGCATCAGTTTGGATGCGGCGATCCTTCGGTCGTCAAAGCCACTGATGATTATTATTATATGGCTTTCATGACTCAATCGCTTATTCTCGATTGGACTAATAAAATTCCACAACTTTTCGAATATCCAAATATACCAAAATCAAGTTGCAACGGGATTGAGAACTGCGGTCACAAAGCAGTTTCTATGCTTAGTATGGCTAGAGCTCCCATATCCGCCATTCATAGTACTTCGTATAGCAGCAATACAAATCCCTGGAAAAAATACAAGAAAGTAACAGCGACATGGAGTGATAGCGATAATTGGGTGCAACCCGGTTATAGAGGTGAGTTTACTGCCGTTTGGAACGCCAATACAACTCGCGGTGATCAACCAAACGATCATAAACTTTGGCGATCAAATCCCAAACTAAGTTTCAACACCTACCTCAACAAATATGTTATGATTTGTAAAGGAGGTATGACATCTATTGGTGATGATTATAAATGGTTCGCATTATGCATCCACATTAGCAACAATCCTGTTGAATGGCAGGAAAGCTGGATTCACTTGAGAGAAGAATGTGATAATAGCTATATTTATTATCCAACTCTAATTGGGTCTACTGGCGTGGATTATACAACTACGGAATACAATAAATTGTATTTCTCTAAGAATACCGCCAACAATCCAGACTTTGATCTGTATCGGACGACTTTGCGATTCATTCAATAGAGATTGACGCAGAAAGGAGAAGGAGCTTACATGTTCCTTCTCCTTAAATTTAAAAAGGGGAATAAGATGTATAAAATAATAATTCCGATGTTGATATTATTTTTACCGCCATCCGTTTTTTCGGTAGATGCTCAAAGCATTATTGTAAATATACCTAATTTGCCTGAAGTGGCGGTTCCTTTGGAAATGTCATTAATTCCTTCCGGGCAATTTACAATGGGCAGTCCAGTAGAATTGCATGGAGCCAGAGAAGACGAGTTTCCTCGCCATCCTGTCAATATTTCAAAGCCTTTCTATATAGGAAAATACGAAGTTACCCAAGCGCAATGGCAAGCGATTATGGGTTATAATCCCGTCGATGATTATGAAGCCAATATGGATTTTTATCCTTATGTTCATCACATCAATAAACCGGTTGTAAATGTAACGTGGGATGACTGCCAGGATTTTATTCAAAAAATAAACGAAAAAGGGTGGGGAACATTTCGCTTGCCGACGGAAGCGGAATGGGAATACGCCTGCCGCGCTGGAACGACAACGCCATTTTATTGGGGAAGCGATGGCGGTCTAAAATATATACAAAAATATAGTCCATTTATTCAAGAAGTAGGCTTAAAACTACCAAACGCATGGAATCTTTTCGATATGATTGGAAATGTTTTTGAGTTTTGCTACGATTGGTATGGTCCCTATTCGAGCGAATACCAAATTGATCCAGTTGGACCCGAAATAGGAAAAAACAAGGTGATACGAGGTGGATATATATATATACCTGAAACAGAAATGCGTTCGGCAGCTAGGGCGCATTATCCTTTGGATGAAAAATCAGCATATGGCGGCTTAAGAATTGTCAAAGAATATTGTACTAACTTTTCTACGCCAACTATCAATATTTACGATACCCCAGATTCCACAGACGAAGACTACACCGGCAAGACCGACTTTGATGCGGTGGACGAACGCAATCTTACCCTTCGCTGGAATATCCCTGCGTGGGATGGGACCAGCTGGGATGTTTATGTGCGCGATGGGTTGGGCGGATATCAGTTTCTCGCCCGCGCGGCGTTGGATGCCAACCAATTGGATTGGTTCCCCGGCGCGGCGAACATCGCCGCTAAGTTCGCAAGCGGGCCGGAATTCGGCCATGTCTACCGCTTCCGCGTCGTGCGCCTAGCTTGGCCTATCGGCCCGGAAGACGTGTACGACCAAACCGCGGCGACTGGCTTCGCGATGGAAAGCGCAACCGCCCCCGATCTCGCGCCGCCGGTCATGCCCAACCTCAATCCCGGCCAGATCGCCGTCTACGACGACCTGCTCGGAGGCAACGACCTCGCCCCGCAAAACGGCTCGGGTTCGGACGCGGACAAGTCCACTCAGCGAGCCATCCAAATCGCCTGGAACTTCGGCTCCAACCTGGCCGACGTGTCGGATTATAGAGTTCTAGTAAAAGTCAACGAGCAGGGCGAATTCCAACCGCTAGGCAATACCAATAGCGGGAATATTACCTATTACTATTGGTCGCCCAAAGAAACGTTCTATACGGCGAAAGAGTTCAGCCCAGGCCCGCAAACGGGAAATTCCTACCGCTTCAAAGTCGTAGAATTCAACCCCAAAAACAAAGTCAACGCCGAATTGACGACGGGATTGTTGAACTATACGGAAGAAGGCGAATGAATCCATGAATAAAACTGCCATTTTGTTATTAATATTAATACTTGTTAATGGGGAAGAACTCCCTACCATCATCATAGACATCCCCGGTTTGCCGGAAGGGGCCAAGCCGCTGGAAATGGTTCGCATCCTTTCCGGTAAGTTCATTATGGGTTCGCCGGAGAATGAACGGGGGCGGTATGTTTGGCAAGATTATTCCGGTATGGCTATTACCTATGATTGGCCCCAGCATGAAGTCACTATTACAAAAGATTTTTATTTAGGAAAGCACGAAATCACTTTAGGTCAATGGTTAGCATTTATGGGCGCTATGCCGAATTATAGTACTTCGCCATTGAGTGGTATTTCCAATGATCTTCCCATCACTAAAGTAAGTTGGTTTAAATGTATGCAATTTATCGATAAACTCAATGAACTTAAAATTGGTACTTTCAGATTACCCACAGAAGCGGAATGGGAATATGTTTGTAGAGCCGGTACGACAACACGCTTTTCTTTTAGCGATGCGCTGGAGTGTGTTGATGATGTAGTAGTAGGAGAGGAAGCGCCATCTAAAGCCTTTTGCGAAATAATGGATAAATATATGTGGTGGTATGGAAATTCACATTTTAGATATTACGATATAAGAAAAGTTGGACTGAAAATTCCAAATAATTGGGGTTTATATGATATGCATGGCAATGTTTTTGAGTGGTGTTACGATTATTCTCAAAAAACATATATGCGATCTCCTCAAATCGATCCCAAAGGACCTAATTCTCCTCAAAATCCTGCTTCTGGTTTTGGCCGAAAAGTTATAAAAGGTGGATGTTATTGTTCAAACGCATCTGAATGTCGCTCGGCTTATCGTGCCAGTGAAGAAACGCAATATGATAGTGAAGCAATTGGCTTTCGCGTCGTCCTGGAAATCGAACCGCCAATTGCTCTTCAAATTTACGATAATCCAACCTCTACCAACGAAGACTACACTAACAAGACCGATTTCGATTCGGCGGGCGAGCGCAATCTCACGCTTCGCTGGAACATCCCTGCTTGGGATGGGACCAGCTGGGATGTTTATGTGCGCGATGGGTTGGGCGGATATCAGTTTCTCGCCCGCGCGGCGTTGGATGCCAACCAATTGGATTGGTTCCCCGGCGCGGCGAACATCGCCGCTAAGTTCGCAAGCGGGCCGGAATTCGGCCATGTCTACCGCTTCCGCGTCGTGCGCCTAGCTTGGCCTATCGGCCCGGAAGACGTGTACGACCAAACCGCGGCGACTGGCTTCGCGATGGAAAGCGCAACCGCCCCCGATCTCGCGCCGCCGGTCATGCCCAACCTCAATCCCGGCCAGATCGCCGTCTACGACGACCTGCTCGGAGGCAACGACCTCGCCCCGCAAAACGGCTCGGGTTCGGACGCGGACAAGTCCACTCAGCGAGCCATCCAAATCGCCTGGAACTTCGGCTCCAACCTGGCCGACGTGTCGGATTATAGAGTTCTAGTAAAAGTCAACGAGCAGGGCGAATTCCAACCGCTAGGCAATACCAATAGCGGGAATATTACCTATTACTATTGGTCGCCCAAAGAAACGTTCTATACGGCGAAAGAGTTCAGCCCAGGCCCGCAAACGGGAAATTCCTACCGCTTCAAAGTCGTAGAATTCAACCCCAAAAACAAAGTCAACGCCGAATTGACGACGGGATTGTTGTATTACACAGTGGAATAATACGGGCGATAAGCGAAGCGCAGCCCGCTAATTCCCATATACTCAAACGCAAAATAGTTTATAAATGTCAAATCCGCACGATATATTCTTTGATGCGATTCATCATGGCGGGCAGATCGTCGTTGGGTTGAGCAACAAAGGATACGGCGGAAATTTTAACTTCTATCATCGAACCGTTCTCGATTATCGCCGATTTCTCGATGA